>NZ_JAUBSB010000038.1:0-64054 GCF_036702135.1 Microcoleus sp. LAD1_D3
ATTATGAGTTAGCTCTAGGGGGATTAAATTGAAAACCTTCTATTATAGCATAGATTTTTTTTGCAAGAGGTCTAATAAAATTGAATTTTTGTGGAACGGGCCCCAAAGCCTGTTACGGGCGGGCTAAGAATGCCCAACCCCTACTCCCCACAATAAAATTTAATTTTTGTGGAACAGGTCGGATTGCCTGTTGCTGACATGAGTGCAGTTTTCCACCCCAGGCGGATTAATGCTCAAAATAATATTTTAAATTATTTGAACCTTTTTTGCGATCGTCCTGTCTAAACACTTCAGATAACGAACTGGTGGGGGAGACTTCACAGGTGTTAGGTGTGCCAGCCAATGTTTTAACCGATGACTGTTCCGACTCGGACTTAGTTGCTCAATGTTTAAAGGGCGATCGCACTTGCTTTCGCTACCTTTACCAACGCTACCAACACAAAGTCAGGTCAACCCTTTACCAACTCTGCGGCCCGTCGCTTCTTGACGATTTAGCACAAGAAGTATTTCTGCGAGTGTGGAAAGGATTGCCCAAACTCAAGCACCAGGAAAACTTTTCTACTTGGCTTTATCGAATCACTTGGAATGTGGCTTCCGACCAAAGACAAGCATTTGCTAAACAGCATTATTTTGACTCCCAGCTCAAAAATCAAGAAGTAATGGATGGGGTTATTCTAAAAGATAACACATCCGACTTGATGAAGTTGCACTATCAAGATTTAGTGCAGCGGGGACTGGAGCAATTGAGCTTTGAACACCGCAGCGTTTTGGTGCTGCACGACCTAGAAGACATCCCGCAAAAAGAAGTGGCTCAAATTTTGGGACTGCCAGCAGGAACTGTCAAATCTCGCGTCTTTTATGCCCGAAATGCTGTGCGACAATTTTTGCAAAAAGAAGGTGTCAGCGAGCTATGAATAACCAAAGCAGCGACCAAAAGTTAGTTAATTTCTTGAAGCAACATCGCCCAAACCTTCCCGAAGCTGCGCCCGATTTTGAGCAAAAACTTTTAGCTGCAATAGAGAGGAATGAGGCGGGTGAGAGAAAGCTCAATTATCTGGGAGATCCCCAATTTACCCGGTCTAGTAAAAGGTCAAGAATGGTCGGTTTTCGCAAGTGGGTTTTTCCTTCTGCGATCGCCGCTGGCTTGCTAGTTTTTTGGTCGGGCTACCGTGCGTTTGAGACTGCACAATTGCCAGATAATGAAACAGCTAAGTTAGAAGCATTTTTAGTCACTAACTGGGAGGGTGTACTGCATGATTCTAGCGAAAAAAATATGACCGATCGCTCGCAAACAGACTGGTTGACTTTCAGCCAGAGTGCTGACAGCGAACCGCTAACAAATAACTAATATCAAAGAGGGAATTTTCATGTCAATTCGTCGTATTTCTGCCCTAGCCGTTTTAATGCTGACTCTCGGCAGCACAGCCGCAGCAATAGCAGTTCCTAATCCCCTAGAACCGGAAACAATTGCCCAAAACCAGCGTCCCAATCGACCCGGTGGCAAGGAAGGGGGGATGTTCGAGAAACTTAATTTAAGCGCAGACCAAAAGCAGCAAATGCAGGCAGTTCGCGATCGGTATAAAGACCAAGTTTCGCAGCGGATGCAAGCAGTCCGCCAAGCCCGACAAGAATTGGAAACGATGATGTCTGGTACGGCAAATGCTAGCGAAATGCGCGAAAAACACCGTCAAATAATCGGATTGAGGCAGCAGTTGGAAGAGGTGCAATTTGAAAGTACACTCGCAATGCGAGAAGTGCTCACAGCCGAACAGCGCAGCCAATTAGCTCAAATGATGCAGCAGCGCCGACAAACTGCGAAAAATCGGATGCAAAACGGTCAAAAATCGCAGTAGTCAAAAACCCCAGTAATTGACGAGTGGTTTTGAGTGAATCGCAGGGTGCGTAGTGCACACTCTGCGATGATTCATTGTAAGCAGGTATAAATCAATAAATGCAGGCAGGGAGAAACGCTGCTTTTCTGTAATCTATGCAATGGCTTTCTATCTTCGCAAAAGCCGTCTAAAAGCGCAGCAACTTTAAGTCTATTCGCTTGCTTTATCTCTTCGGAAAATCACTATATATTTTCATCTACTTAAAGGCTTTAAATTGTTATTAATAACTCTTATTAAGTTAGAATAATTAGTTGGGAAGTATCATAAGATTTTCTGGATGAATTTACCGATAGACTCGACTTACATTTATTTACACGGATTTGCTTCAAGTCCCAATTCAGCTAAGGCTAAATATTTCCGAGAGCGCTTTTCTTACCTAGGAATTGACCTAAAAACTCCCGATCTCAATCAAAACGATTTTTCCGGCCTCACTCTCACCCGCCAATTAAACCAAATAGAAACAGAATTTTTGCCAACCCAATCCTCCCAACATCCCACAGAAAATGTAAAAAATCTAGGGGGAGTCACCATAATAGGGTCTAGTTTTGGGGGGCTGACAGCGGCTTGGTTGGCCCAGCGACAATTGTCAGTAAAGCAAATAGTTTTGTTAGCACCGGCTTTTGACTTTCTCTCCCACTGGCTGCCACTGTTGGGACAGCAACAGTTAGAAAAGTGGCAGTCTGAGAAATATCTGCCCGTTTACCACTACGGCGAACAGCGTTATCTGCCACTAAAATATCAGTTTTTGGGAGATATGGCTCAATACCCTGAAGAAAAATTAATGCGTTCAGTCCCTACGTTAATTCTTCACGGCAAGCATGATACAATAATACCGATTCAAGCTAGCAGAAATTTTGCCGCTAACCGTCCCTGGGTGCAATTAATCGAATTAGAAGACGATCATTCTTTGGGAAATGTCCTAGCGGAAATGTGGGAAGCGATTCAAAAGTTTTGCCAATTCACAAATTAAAATTTGACCAACTTGCAAGTCTTAACACTCAAATGACTGAACAAGATCGATCGACTCGCACCTTAGCCGTTGACATTGGCGGAAGTGGCATCAAAGTTATGGTGTTGGACAATGAAGGCGAACCCCAAACGGAACGCAGCCGTTTAGAAACGCCTCAACCACCGAAACCGGAACCTGTACTAGAGGCGATCGCCTCTTTAGCCAGCGGACAAGGGGAATTTGACCGAGTATCCGTCGGTTTCCCCGGCGTCGTGCGCCTAGGCATCATCAAAACCGCAGTGAATTTAGATCCGTCTTGGATAGATTTTGACCTAGAAACTACCCTCAAAGATCGCTTGGGAAAACCTGTGCGAGTGGCTAACGATGCCGATATTCAAGGATTGGGAGCAATTGCTGGGACGGGGGTAGAATTAGTAATTACCCTGGGCACCGGTTTCGGTTCTGCCTTATTTGTCGATGGTATCTTGGTGCCAAATCTAGAATTAGGACATCACCCGTTTCGCAAAGGGGAAACTTACGAACAGCAATTAGGGCGATCGGCATTAGATACAGTGGGTTCCAAAAGATGGAATCGCCGTCTGGAAAAAGCACTCGCCTTTCTGCAAAATCTCTTTAACTGCGATCGCCTTTACATCGGCGGTGGCAATACTAAAAAGATTGTTTTTGAGTTACCGCCCCAGGTTAAAATAGTACCCAATGTCAGCGGTTTATTGGGCGGGATTGCTTTGTGGCGCGATTGAATAAACTTTGTGGTCAAAAGGCCCATCATGATCAAAGGAACCGGATTTTTTGCTCGGATTAAAGGCAATAATCCAGTCTTTCGGTAAAAAACCCGGTTTCTGAATCGACGACAGTTGATTTGTTTTTTGGCTGGTGCGAGATCCGTTTAAAAAATTATTCGCCCATCGGATCGCGGTAGCGTTTGGGTTCATCCTTGCGAAACAGATTCGCTAAACCGAGGATACCCAATAAACCCAAAGCACCCCAATGATTGTTGTCGTCCTTGCTTTCTTGAAAGGGAGTTCTGTCTAGAACAACTCCATTAGAATCAGTATTGTTCTGTGCCGGAGCTGACTGCGTTTGAGCTGAGGCAGGCATAGCTGAAGGGAGAACAGCCAAACTTAAAGCTATGAGGGTAGCGGCGGCATTTTTAGATATATCGGAAGGCTTGACTTTCATACTCGGTTTCCAAATATCAGCAGTTACTTTATCAAAATAATCAATTTGCCATAGCCGACGCATCAATCGAGCGACAGAAACTCAATTCCCTCCCTCCTCTTGCTTTCGAGATAGAACAAGCTCTATGCTAAGTTCAGATGCTTCTAAGCAGATTATCTAAAATAAAAAGTCGTAAATTATACCATGCTTCCCTTTATCCGAAAAGATTTAGCCGAACTTACCGCATACACTCCCCATCCGGGCGGCACATCAGGAGAACCAGCGCACTCGGAAAGTGCGATCGATCGCCTTGATACCAACGAATGCCCCTACGACTTGCCAGAGGAATTAAAAAAAAAGCTAGCTTGGACTTACCAGCAGTTAATTGAGACAAATCGCTATCCCGACGGAGGCCACGCACGGCTCAAAGAGGATCTCGCCCAATACGTCAATGAATCCCTAAATGTCCCCCCCCTTAACAAGGGGGGGCTTGGGGGGGTTACACTGCCCAAAACTGCCATTACAGCCGACAATATTTCTGTGGGCAACGGTTCCGACGAACTAATTAGATCCATCTTAATAGCTACTTGTTTAGGCGGTACCGGCTCTATTTTCGTTGCGAATCCCACCTTTTCGATGTATGGAATAATCGCCCAAACCCTCGGTATTCCCGTTGTGAGTGTTCCGCGAAAAGAGGAGACTTTTGAAATCGATATCGAGGAGGCTAAAAGGGCGATAGGCCAAAATCCAAATCCCCCCGTGCGCGCCGTCTTTGTCGTTCATCCCAATTCCCCCACAGCCAATGCTTTGACAGCAGATGAAATAGAATGGTTGTCAAATTTATCCGAAGAGATATTAGTAGTAATTGACGAAGCCTATTTTGAATTCAGCCAAAATACTTTAGCAGACCAATTGCACCATCACCCGAATTGGATAATTTTACGCACATTTTCCAAAGCATTTCGACTAGCCTCAATGAGAGTTGGATATGCGATCGCCCATCCCGAACTCACAGCCACCTTAGAAAAAATCCGTCTCCCCTACAACCTTCCCAGTTTCTCGCAAACTGCAGCCGAGTTCGCCTTAGCGCAGCGGCAGTTATTGCTAGCAACCATTCCCGAAACTCTATCAGAAAGAGCCAAATTAATTGCAGCGCTAACTCAGTATCAAAAATTGCAAGTTTGGCCGAGTGCGGCTAACTTCGTTTATCTGCGGGTAAAAGCCGGTGAGGGCGAATCTGCCGAACAGGAACACAAACAAATCATGCAGCAGCTAAAACAGGGAGGTACTTTAATTAGGCATACTGGAGGAGGTTTGCGAATTACGGTGGGTAGCCCGGAGGAAAATCAGCGAACAGTCGATCGAATAGGAGAAATTTTTGACAACTCATAATATTCGGTATCCAGTTTCTGCTTAACACAAAAATAACTTTGGAGAAGGTATATATGCTTCAAGGAAAGGTTTTACGGGTTGCTCGCCCAACGGATTGCCTCGATCGAGTTGTTCATTTCTACACAGAGGGTTTAGGGCTGCAAATCCTCGATAGTTTTGAACACCATGAAGGTTTTGACGGAGTAATGGTTGGGATGCCAGGAGAAAGCCACCACTTTGAATTCATCCATCAACGGGGACATATTGTAGGTGGCGCTCCAACTCAAGACAATCTTATCGTCTTTTATCTTCCTAACCAACAAGAATGGCAGCAGGCTGTTGAGCGAATGAAAGCAATGGGATTTGAGCCTGTAAACTCCTACAATCCTTACTGGGACAAAGATGGAGTGACCTTTGAAGACCCAGATGGCTATCGAGTCGTTTTGCAGAATGCCGAGTGGAGCTTGTAGCAGCGCGATCGCAGCCTAAGATATCTACACCACTTTATAACTGATCATTTCCTTGTCGTGCCGCCCGAATGGTTTGGGGAAATACGCCTACTAAAAGTGCCAAAGCTTCATCGGGAATTTGTGCCACCGTTTCCGAATCCAAATATTGTTCAAACTGAGTTAAAACCATTTGTGCGCGTTCCAAAGCTGTAGGCTTTGCCGTTAACTGTTCCATTAACCGCACCCACTGCCGCCGAATTCCAAAAGCTTTCTGTATTTCTTCGGGAGATTGAGGGCAAACCAAACAAAAATCGCCCACGGGAATCGCCTGCTGAGAGTCAACATCAAAAACGCCCCCAACGGCAGCCCCAGGCCCGGCAAACTCCGCGTGGAAACGTTTAATCAAAATTAGGCCGTTCCGGCGACGGCTATCTACCATCAACAGCTTGCCGCTGTTAATTTCTACGAGAATGTCAGAGGAGTGGGGGTGTTCTGTCAAATCTGTGCCAAGGTTTCGATGTCGCAAGTCCGGGCCACCAGAAAAGCCGACGCGGACAATATAATTAGAGGTAAGATTAGAGCTGGATGAAGTATCAATTTTTTGCTCCTCCCGCTGCCGATCGAGATTATTCATTTAAAGTTATAAATTAATACTGTCACAAGGTGGTAGTTTGAGCGCGATCGAATATCAAATGCAGGTAGAACAAGCAGTAGACACCCTGAAAGCGGATCTCCCGACGCTTTTTGAAAAAGACATATCCTACGACATCTACACAAAAGATGTTTATTTTCAAGACCCTGTTAACAAATTTAAAGGAAAAATCAACTATCGCATTATCTTTTGGACTCTCCGATTTCACGGGCAGCTATTCTTTAACGAGATTTACTTCGACCTGCACGACGTAGATCAGACAGCCCCTGATACTATTGTGGCAAATTGGACTGTTCGCGGGACACTGCGGGTTCCCTGGAAAGCTCGGATTTTTTTTAACGGCTACTCTACTTATAAACTGGATAAAGACGGCTTAATTTACGAACATATCGACACCTGGGACAGAGAACCCGGAGAGATTTTAAAGCAGTTTTTCCGCAAGGGAGAGGAGGCGACCCAAGTATAAGCCAAAAAGGTCGATCGCGCGGAGCCATCAGGGCCAGCAACCGAATTAACTTATAATGGCTAAAATAATCATCATCCCTCCGATTCATTTTCTGCTATTTGTAAATTGCTAAAATGATTGTCGCCTCTGATTCATTTTCTGCTATTTGCACTCCTGAAAAACATCATGGCTGATATTGTCGAGACTGCCACCAATGCCGGTTCTTTCAAAACACTCGTGACTGTTATTGAAGCGGCTGGTTTGTTAAATTTATTGCAAAGTCCGGGTCCCTACACCGTCTTAGCACCAACTGATGAGGCATTTGCCAAAATTCCTACGAACACTATTACGTCTTGGCTGGAAGACATACCCAAGCTCAAGAAAATTCTGACTTACCACATTCTGTTTGGCGAGGTACTAACCGAGAACTTGCTTGAGTTAAGTTCTGCTGAAACAGTGGAAGGTTCTGTGGTGGGAATTGATACTTCTGACGGCATTAAAGTGAATGAGGCTAAAGTTATCACTCCAGATATTCTTGCCGACAATGGCGTCATCCATATCATTGATGCGGTGCTAATACCAGCATTAGTTGCAGCATAATCAAACTTGAGGCATCTCTAAATTTAGTAGGGTGCTTATGGGCGCACCTTACATTTTAAACTAGAGAACTTACGCAAGTGTCACAATTAGTAAGGTGGGTCCGATCCCAAGCCATCGATCATCCGTCCATAACTCGGTCTGACGCACCCTACAAGTCGATTGGAGCGTGACACTTGCGTAATTGCTGAACTAATTATCCGAACCTAAAATTAATCCCGATCGCGCCGGCAGCACCAATTCTAAATGCCGAGTTTTCCCGTCACCTTTCCAAACAAAGTCGCCTTTCCCATACAGCAATTTATCGTGAGGAGATTTCAACTTAGCTGGCTCAAAGCTAATATTAGCTGCTTCGGTCGCGACATTGACAGCAACAACTATTTCCTCATCCCCCAAAATTCGGGCAAAAACGTAAACCGTTCCCTCAGCAAACAGAATTTGGTACGATCCAGTACGGAGGGCAGCATATTTGTGCCGCAAAGCTATCAACTGCTTGTGGTAATCTAAGACATCCATTTCCCAGTGAGCTTCTAAGGGAAAACCGCGGCGAGAATCGGGATCGAGAGCACCGGGCAAACCAACTTCATCGCCGTAGTAAATGCTAGGAGCTCCGGGAAAAGTTAACAGCAGCAAATTAGCAAGTTCGACGCTAGCTTTATCGCCTCCAGCAATTGTTAACAACCTCGCGGTATCGTGACTGGCTAACAAGTTGAGTTGAGTTAGCTGTATTTCCCAAGGATATAATTCCAAAACGTGCTGAATTTTGTCGCCGTACTCTTTAGCAAAAAGCGCCGGATAGGGATAGTAAGAACGGCCTTCAAGTTGAGCTAAATCAACCCTGTCGCCCGCTGCAAAAGCAATCGTCGGCGCAGCAAAAAGATAATTCATTACCCCGTCAAATTGAGTACCGTCGAGCCATTCTCTCGCATCTTCCCAAACTTCGCCCACAATGTAAGCTTCGGGATTAACTGCCTTAACTCGGTCTCGAAATTCCTGCCAAAATCCGGGGCTTTTAATTTCAAAAGGAACGTCCAGCCGCCAGCCATCGACGCCGAATTTAATCCAATATTCGGCGATTTCCATGATGTATTCTCGCACTTCTGGATTGTCGTGATTGAATACAGGAAGGGCTCGATTCCCGTCCCAACCGGCATAATTAGCAGGAAAATTGCCGTCGTAGGCAGATAGCGGCCAGCCTTCAATTTTAAACCAATCCACCCAAGGAGAATGGGGGCCGTTTTCCAGGATGTCGTGGAAGAAGAAAAAGCCGCGGCTGGCGTGGTTAAATACGCCGTCGAGGACAACTTTGATGTTGCGATCGTGAGCGGCATCTAAAAGTTCTTTAAACGCTGGATTGCCGCCCAACATCGGATCGACTTGATAGTAGTCGTGGGTGTGGTAGCGGTGATTGCAGGCCGACTGAAATATGGGGGTAAAGTAAATTGCGTTAATGCCTAAGTCTTGCAAGTAGTCTAGCTGTTCCATCACGCCCCACAAGTCCCCGCCTTTGTAGCCTTGCAGAGTGGGGATTTCGTGCCATTCTTCCCACATGAAGTTTTGCAGCAGGCGTTTGCGGGGCTGTTTGCTTTTGGCGAAGCGATCGGGAAATATTTGGTAGAATACCGCGTTTTTAACCCAGTCCGGCGTTTGAATTTGCATACACTTTTTCTAGCTTTTACGGCTTAGGCTACAGTAGCAGAGGTTTCTAGGGGATCTAACTTTTGGTAGAGAATAGACATTTTATCCCATTTTTTTCATCGACAAATTGTAAAATATTACACAAATTTGCAGTCAATCTAAGATTGAAAACTGAGCTCTACCTAGAAAATTATGGTTCCGACGGGCGGCGCTTCCTGACTGCTGTGGAGTTGGACAAACTCAGATAACAGGAACGCCAGCAAAAAGAACCGGATCAAATTCAAGCAGAACCAGAGCACACTTTGGGCCCATACAGAGGGTTAGCGGGCGTGGCGTTGCGATCGACCAGCCTGGAACAAGAACAACAGCGCGCGCCATCCTGGAGCGAGAAATTGCCAAAACGGGCAATTAACCTAAAAAACTTGTTATTAACAGCCAAAATCCCCACCCTTATTCTTTCCTTAAACTGCCCTTATTTATTGAGGGGTATTTTAACTCACAACTCCAAACTCATAATTCCAGTCCCGGACGCACTCCAACTCTCATAAACCGGGTTTTTTAACTCTTATTGAGGGTGTGAAGAAGTATTTGGATTAAACAACCCGGTTTCTGCGTAAGTGACTCGCTCATAAGTGAAAACTCAAAACTTCCTTGCTCTCCCCCCTTGTCAAGAAGCCCTCACCATCCGACACTGTACTTGGAGAGTTAATCGACCCTAGGGAGAAAGTTCCTTGAAAAAAGTTTTAGCCATCATCCTCGGTGGCGGTGTAGGCACCCGCCTTTACCCCCTAACCAAACTGCGAGCCAAACCCGCAGTTCCCCTCGCAGGCAAATATCGCCTCATCGATATTCCTGTCAGCAACTGCATAAACTCCGAAATAGTCAAAATCTACGTCCTCACCCAATTCAACTCGGCATCCCTCAACCGTCACATCTCTCGCACCTACCAGTTTTCCGGCTTCACGGAGGGATTTGTCGAGGTGCTCGCCGCCCAGCAAACTCAGGAAAACCCCAACTGGTTTCAAGGGACAGCGGACGCAGTTCGCCAATATCTCTCGCTGCTAGAACAGTGGGACGTGGATGAATACTTGATTCTCTCTGGCGACCACCTGTACCGCATGGACTACCAGAAGTTTGTGCACAGACATCGCGAAACTAAAGCCGATATCACCCTCTCGGTTTTGCCAATGGACGAGAAGCGGGCCTCGGATTTTGGTTTGATGAAAATCGACGACAAGGGCCGCATTGTTTCTTTCAGCGAAAAGCCAAAAGGCGAGGCGCTCAAACAAATGCAGGTGGATACTACTACACTGGGACTGACAGCGCAGCAGGCTCAGGAAAGTCCTTACATTGCTTCGATGGGGATTTACGTCTTCAAAAAAGAAGTTCTGATTAAACTGCTGAAAGAATCTCCAAACCAAACTGATTTTGGTAAAGAGATTATTCCGAATTCTGCAAAAGACCACAATGTTCAAGCTTATTTGTTTGACGATTACTGGGAAGATATCGGAACCATTGAGGCTTTTTACGATGCTAACATGGCTCTAACAAAACAGCCTCAGCCGCCTTTCAGTTTCTATGATGAAAATGCGCCGATTTACACTCGCCCGCGTTTCTTGCCGCCGACTAAGCTTTTAGATACTCACGTCACTGAATCGATTATTGCGGAAGGCTGCATTCTCAAACAGTGCCGGATCGACCATTCTGTGCTGGGAGTTCGATCGCGCATTGAAGCTGGATGTACGATTCAAGACACCCTAGTCATGGGTGCGGACTTCTACGAACCCGACGCCGAAAGGCATTCGAGTTTGGGCACCGGCGGCGTCGCCCTCGGTATCGGTGGAGATACTACAATTCGCCGCGCGATTGTGGATAAAAATGCCCGCATCGGCCGCAATGTTCAAATAATTAATAAAGACCGAGTGGAAGAAGCAAACCGCGAAAACCAAGGTTTTTACATCCGCAGCGGCATTATCGTAGTCCTGAAAAATGCCACGATTCCTGATGGAACTATCATTTAGTTATTAGTCATTAGTCATTAGTCGTCAGTCATTAGTTTTTTAAGTTAAAATCTGTTACCTCTCAGCAAGTGACTGATGATAAATAATTAAATTAGTGACAGATCACCAATGGCCGATGACTGATGACTGATGACAAAATTTATTTTTTTGTTGATTATTAATCCTAACTGCTGATGCGAGGTTGTTGAAATACTTGGCTTAATTCAAAGGCTCGCGCATTATTAATAAGTGACAGTCTCTGTTACTGTCTGCCGTGATACCGATATGTCCGCTCGCCTGCGTTTGGCGAATAGCTTCTGATTCTTGTATTTGCGCTGGTAGCACGACTGACAAATGCGCTGCCCGTTTCTGAGTAACACAGAACTCTCGGAACTATCTTTCCAATCGTCGCAGCAGCCGCAAGGCCAACTTAGCAAATAATTCATAATGTTAGCACCCTCGTAGCGTTAAAAGCTTATCGTTCTACTATCCTATCTTAATGTTTTATAAAAGTGTGTGATGTAGCTAACAGACAGCGGAGAAATTATGTTATATTACTTTGAATTAAATTTATTCAGAGGTTGTAAAAATAAAATTCTCTAGCACGGGTGTGGCGTGAATAAAAAATCTCTAGAAAATTTGTGTAAAAACGGCGCAATTTAGGGTATTATATAGTCACAATTCAGACACCAGATTTGGCAGAACTTGCTGATGAAAACCTGCTAAGATTTGGATTGGGTGATAAAGCTCATATCGAGAAGTTCGTAGGCGTAAGCCGGGGCGTAGCCATCGCACCGCGCCCCGGAAAAAAAGACCAAAAAAAGATCGCTCGTCCGCGCCAGTCAACCCTCCTGGGCTCGCGCCAGCAACAGCAGCAACTTTCCCCGCCTCACCTCAACCGGGCTGCTGCCTTCCGAAAGCCCCAAGCCGCATAACTCCCCAAGAGTTTGCGGCGCAGGAGTTTCACCGTCTCAAAGCTCACAGGTATAGCAACGGCCCAGATGGTAAGGACGTTCTTAATTGATGAAAACTATGGTTTGTGTTGTCGAAGGCCAAAAGCTTTTCTAGAGGCTGCTGCTTCGGCTCCCTTCAGCACGAGAGAGCCGAATGCTATAAAATATCAAACAGCAGCGGAGTGCGGAAATTGCGATCGTCCAGCAAGAAGCAACCGAACTCGATCGAGTCCAAACCTTTGATAACCTATAATTTGAATGAGATGCCGCAGGCACTTCGGCTCCTGGCATTATACTAATGCGCCATCCTGCGGCTAATTTGGGATTTATTCTTTCTAACAACTAACAACTAACAAATAACAACTAATAAAGAGGGGATTGCTTAATGGCTGCAACAGATTTTAAAGACTATTACGCTATTTTGGGACTCAACAAAACTGCTAGCTCTGACGAAATTAAAAAAACTTTCCGCAAACTAGCCCGGAAATATCACCCGGATATGAACCCCGGGAACAAAGAAGCCGAAGCTCGTTTTAAAGAAGTAAACGAAGCTTACGAAGTGCTATCAGACCCAGAAAAACGCAAAAAATACGATCAATACGGTCAATACTGGAAGCAAGCTGCCACAACTCCAGGCGGATGGCCAGGCGGGGGCAGTACAAATGTAGACTTTGGCGGGGTTGACTTCAGCGAGTACGGCAGTTTTGACGAATTTATCAATGCCTTGCTAGGCCGCGCAGGTAGCAGTGCGGGTAGTGGCCGCAACGCCAAGTGGAATTACAGCAACTACCGCACCGGCGGGCCCACCGGTTTTGGCGGATTTGAAGATTTCGCGGGGTACGAAAATCGCACCGCAGGAAGCTCTCTCGACAGCGAGGTGGCAATTTCCCTAACTCTGGGGGAAGCATTTCGGGGCACTTCCAAGCGAGTCGCCACGGGCGAAGTTTCGATTCCTGCGGGAGTGAAAACCGGCAGCAAAATTCGGGTAAAAGGCAAAGGTCAAGTTGACCCGTACACGAAGCAGCAGGGAGATTTGTACCTAAAATTAGAAGTTTTGCCTCACCCTTTCTTTCAGTTTGAGGGAGAGAATTTGGTCTGCGAAGTGCCGATAACTCCCGACGAAGCGGTGTTGGGAGCTTCAATTGAAGTGCCGGCGCCTGAAGGTATGATAACTGTAAAATTTCCGGCGGGGATGCGATCGGGTCAGTCTTTACGCTTGCGGGGCAAAGGATGGCCAAAACCCAAGAAAGACGAGCGGACTGATTTGTTGGTAAAAATTGCGATCGTGCCACCGAAAGAAATTAGCACTGTAGAACGCGAATGCTATGAAAAAATCAAAGCAAATCGCACTTTTAATCCCCGGAGCAATTTAAACCAAGCGCTACTTTGAAAAAACTTGCATTTCTCAGACGCAAATAATACCGTTTCTTAAATATTTCCTAGGGACACAGCATTGTTGTGTCCCTACTGTATGCAAGCGCGATCTCATTTGAAAAAAACCCTGTTAACAAGTCAACTTTATATTCGCCCGTAATTGGCAGTTTCCAACGTTATCAAGACTCTTCGCTAGCTCTTAGCTGAGTAGGTTGGCTACCTTGTTTGATGTTGATGCTAATTTTTTTAGCTCCTTTGTTCTCCAGGTCTCGGATGTAACTGTTCGAGCTGTTAGAAGCTTCCTGTCTGCTGTCATAGGGGCCAAAGTAATAGGTACGCTTGGGCGAATCAGTATCAACTTCTACCCACCATTCGCCACGTCGAGTGCTGCTAGCAGGTTGAGCTAGCACCCAAAAGGCAGTGAAAAACATACCCAACATAGAGATTTCAAACATATTTACCTCTGGGAAGATTTAAGTAGTTTTTTCTGTTCCCTCTCAATTTATCAACGCAACGGGATCTATCGGCTCGTCCTCAGTGCTGATTTAGCCCCGATTATTTTTGGCAGTTAATGCTAGCTAAAATCTGCATTTTGGTGGAGAAGATGCCGACTTTTAAGCCACCAGTACAAATATAAAGTCCGCCGGGTAAGGACTAGGACAAGATGATGCTTAATATTATTGTTGAGGCTTCAGTTAAGGGAAAACTAAAACAGAACTTACGCATTATAGACGCTCAGAAACCGGGTTGTTTAACCGATACCCCTCGCAATAGATGGAGTATTTTCGTCAAAAAACCCGGTTTCTGCCGGTTGGACTATCAAAATTCTTAAGCCGCGATGCCCTCTGAGAATTCATCACAAATGGTGAGATCCGAAGGCTGACACCGTTTAATGCGGATGCTAAGCCTTTTGGCTCCCTCGCTTTCCAAGTCTTCTATGTAGCCCGGAGTATTGCTGGAAGCTTCTTTGTCGGTGTCAAAGGGGCCAAAATAGTAGGTACAGTGGGGCAAATCGGTGATAATTTCTACCCACCATTTTTCAGACCGGCGGTGGCTCGGGCCTGCAAGCACCGACAAGACTGCGACGTAGATACAAAATAAATAAAATCCGAGCATCTTTATTCTTGAGGGTGGTTTAATTTATTATTTAAATATATCAAAATAATTTGCCCGCTCGAATCAACCTCAGTGCTGATTTTAAGTCGATGGAACAGAGATGTTAGATTTTAGATCTTAGATTTTTTCTCCCATCTAAAATCTAAAGCAAAACCCGCCGGTGCGGGTTGTTTGCTAACTGAAAAATGCTCTTTTTCCCAACTTTTCCCAACAAGATGGCTGGGCCACCTCAGCAGGCTGAGGTTTAGCGCTTGCCTTTGGGAAACTGTTCGATACCAGCCCAACCGTAGAAAACCAGCTCGTCGTTCTGAACTCGGCAGCGGTCTACTCGCAGTTGAGTGCCATCTAAGGCAAATTTGTCTAAGTCTAGCAAGTTATTTACGTGGGCAATTATAGCTTGAGCCAAGTCTACGGCTTGCCCGTCACCGCCGTAAGTAACGCTGACAAATTGGATTTTGCGTCGGTCTTCTACTTGCAACTGAGCTGTAATATCTATCTTGACGGGTTCGCTAGCATCGCCTACGGTAATCTCGGACTGAAGGCGAATTGATTTGTCGGCTCCGAAGCTGACTTCTGTGTTTTGAAAGTGCAGAGATTGCTCTTGGTACTTCAGCTTCTGGAGTTTTTCAACTACAAAAGGTGTATTGAATGAGGTGGTTAAATCCGATCGACTTAAGACTACTCGCATATTTGCCTGGGTAGGCTGCCGCAATTTTACTTGACCTGCAAAAATCGCCCCAAAATCAATGGAGATTGCTTGCAGATAGAGTTCCATCACTTCTATACGCAGGCCGTTGTACATCAACATACCTTTGCCAACGAAGTCGAAACCGTCAATGCTTCCCTGCAAGAGTTTAGCCACAGGTTCGACTCGGATGTTGGCTTCGGCCTTTTCAGAACGCTTGAATAAGGCTGCGATCGCAGCTCCTGCTACTTTACTAACAAGGCGATCGCCACTTTGACCTTGAAAGGATGTACCGCTAAACAAAGCTGCTACCATTTATTCGTTTGCTCATTTACAGTCGCCATTATAACCTCCTATTAAGAAATGTTAAAATAGCTTGTGCTTATTCACATCATAAGCACGGATTGTTTAGTTGGTGTGCATGGAAAATCACATTTTTGATTTTTTAATTGCTCAGGGGGGTGCCTTGGAGACAAGCCCGATCGAGCAACGCTCCATCCCAAACGGTTTGTTCGATCATGGCACAAAGCAAATTAGCCCCCGTCAGGTTAGCGCCACGCAGTACGGCTCCATTCAAGATCGCTTCTTCCAAGTCAGCTCCCGACAAATCAGCGCCGGACAAATTGGCATTGCTCAAATCGGCGGAGTGCAAAATTGCCCGAGCCGCATTAGCGCCCCGCAAATCGGCGCCGCGAAAATCGACACCGCTCAAATCCAAATTGCCGATCGCAGCCCCGGTCAAAAAAGCACCCCCAAAACTTGCATCGCGGACTAAAGCGTTAGCGAAAGAAGCTCCCCGCAAATCGGCATTCCGAAAATCTGCGCCTCGCAAGTCAGCGCCGCTCAAGTCAGCGCCACGGAGGTTGGCTCGCAATAGGGCCCGTTGCAAGTTAGCGCCGGCGAGATTAGCTCCACTCAAGTTGGCTTGAGACAAGTCGGCACCGGCGAGATCGGCTCCCGATAAGTCTGTGCCGGCTAAATCAGTGCCGGCTAACATCAAAATTTTGCCTTTGCGTATGGCTTCGAGGTCATTAGTCATTAGTTTTTAGTCATTAGTCATCAGTCATTGGTCATTAGTCATTTTTCGCACCCTACTGCTGCGGCTGCAACTCTCAGAAGTAGGGTGCGCTTAGGAAGCAAAGGCTGATTTTTTGTAGTGTTGGAAAGGATTGTGTGCCGAGTTTTAAATGCCCCATGCCCAATTACCCATTACCGATCGCCCCTTACCCATCCAGTTATTTTATAATGCCGGAGCGGCTGCGGTCGTGCGATCGCCCAAATCCTCCAACCATACATTCGGCAGTTGGCTCGGGCGAGTCGGTAACTCCATCAAACCCATTTCTGCCAGTCTGACGACGTTGCCCAGAGTTTCCACCAAAGCCGGATCGAAGCGAATGCCGGACTGTTCGCGGCACTGTTCCAAAGCTTCGCTCAAACTCAAAGCCGCACGATCGCCACGCGGTTGAGTCAATTCTTGAAAATAAGCGACCAACCCCAAAATCCGCGAAGCAACGGGTATCGCTTCGGCTCGCAAACCCTCTGGCCTGCCGCTGCCGTCCCAATATTCGAGTTTATACTTGACAATTTCCGCAACAGGTGCTAACTCCGGCATTGCTTGCAGCAGTTGGGAACCGATGAAACTGCGATCGCGCCAAAAGGATAAAGTTGCTTGGTCAAAAGCATCGGGAGTGCGATCGAACACCTCATTCGGGGCAGAAACTAAGCCGACTCGAAACAGCAATCCAGCCAGCCGCAGCCTCCGCAACTGCAAAGCCGGCAAATCCAGCAGTTGACCCAAAGTTTCCGACAAAGCCGCCACCTGCAATGACGCTGTAGGATTTGAGGTATCGCGTTCGTCCACGCGCTGTGCCATCCGCAGAAAAGCTTGAAGTTTGTTTGCGTTCAAATTGCGGCTGATACGCAAAGCTTGACCTTCCAATTCCCACAACTCGCGGGTTTGGCGGTTAATTGCCACCATTTGCTGCTGAGAACTTTGCAGGTAAGTGACTATCCGCGATACCACGCCGCTAATGTCTGCCAAGGGCGGGCCAATGGTAGCCAGAATTTCGTGGTACATTTCCAGCAAACTGTCGGCTAAGGGGGAGTTATAATGTCGCGTTTGTTCTATAAAAATTTCTGCAGCAGCCGACACCAAAGACTGGTCAAACGACCACAAACCGTAGAACTTTCGTTCTGTATCTACTTCTGGCTTGCCCTGGGGCAAGTATTCCTGGGCTGAAAGTTCGCGGCAAAGCACCATTGCTTTGTATGTCGGGGCGAGGATGATTAAATTCCATTCTTCGATGATGGGGTCGTTTTCATCGAGATTTATTAAAGATACATTTTCTAATTGCCCGGTTTTGTGGGTAGCGAAACCGCTGTCGGCTACTGCACCGATGACAACGCGGCGAGAGGCATTAGCAATATCGAGGTAGCGATCGGCTTCCTGTAAATACCATTTACCCTGCTGAAACGTTACCAAAACTAAGGGTTGGAGTTCGCTCTTGTCCCCGCCACTGGTTTGCAAAATGTGGTCTTCTAGGGCGTGACACAGAGCTACTAGGGTGTTTTTGAAGTATACCCCGTAGCTAGAAGGCAGTTTTCCGTCGGGAAGTGTAGCTTGTAGTCTGGCGAGAGTTGATTCTGGATTCATTACAAAAGGCTGTGCCGGCTTTTATTTATTGTAGCGGGCGATCGAACTTCTAGAAAAGACTTTTGGCAAAAATCCGAGTTTTTGAGTTTTCACCGCTTCGCAACCGAGTCAATGTAGACTGCGCCGAAGAGTACCTGATTAATTTTAGCAATTTTCTGGAAACCCTCTGTCTTTGGCTGAGTTTTTTTCAGACGAGAAACCTGCCGAGAGGAAGACGGTAAATGACTTAGGTATTAACTACTATTTCTTACAACAATATTATTAGGAATTCTGAGCGTGCTTCAACAAAATAGAAGTTTAGGGGAACAGGCGATCGACAAAGTTGCCGAGATTGCTATTGCTAGTAAATTAGACGAATCGGAAAGTTTGTCTGTCACAGTCAACACCGATCCTGGGCAGCTAGCCCAGGGAGCAGTAGAGGCTGTTGCCGTTGAGGGCAAAGGATTGGTAATGCAACAAGACTTGCGCGTAGAAGAATTGCAAATTCACGTCAAGGATATTGCTGTCAATCCCCTGAGCGCTATGTTTGGCAAAATTGAACTGAACGGGCCTGCCTTCGGTGGGGCGCGCGCAGTTTTAACCGAAAGCGATATCAACCGCGCTTTTAATTCCGAATACATCAGTCGCAAACTGAACAACTTAAAAGTTACTGTTGACGGACAACTGCGGACAATAGACGTTAAAACTATTGAGTGCCAATTGCTAGCCGGAAAAATCGCTTTAAATGCTGAGGTATTGGTGCGGGAAACTGCCTCAACTGAAAAAATTTATTTTACAGCACAACCTCAGATCGCAGATGGCGGTTGGGCAATTTCTCTTGAGGATGTCGAGTATCCCGAAAACAAGGAATTTTCGCCTGAGTTAACAGCAGCTTTGGCGGACAAAGCTGGTGAAGTTTTAAACTTGCGAAATTTTGAAATTGAGGGAATGTCCCTGCGAATTCAGCAGCTAAATGTCGAAGCTGGTGTGCTGACTTTGCAAGCTGAAGCGAAAGTCGAACAATTTCCAAATTAGTAGCTTGTAGGGTGTGTCAATGGATTTTAGATGTTAGATTTACTCCACAGATGAATCTGGGAGTTTGAACAAGAGTCTAAAATTTTACTCTTTCCACTACAACAGTCGTTCGCAAGTATCCGTTGTTGGGCGGGGTCAAAAACACAAAAGATTTTGACATCAAGCAATTATTGGAACTGACGCACCCGAAGACGATGCTTTGAAACTACCTCTGCCCTTTTCTTGTCCGTCGGGTACGAGTGTCTCAACCGAACTTATTCTAGAAACCCGGTTTTTTACCTGGTTTCTAGATACCCGTGCGTTAGTCATACCGAAAATAATTTCTCGAAGGCGATCGCACTTTTTAAATCCCTCTAAAGTTATAAAAAAATTGCTAGCAATCGGTGGCAAAGTATCACCGCCGTTAGAGGCAGGCAGAGAGAGTTTATTTTTACTCTATGACAAGTAGTAAAAAATTGGAAACCTTTTGTGAACACTGTAACTTCTTTTTTTAAAAGACTGCGTATCGGTCAATTTTTGACTGTATTGATGGCAGGTTTGCTGCTGTTTACCAGCACCGCTTGCAATGCGGGCGATGTTCGAGGTGCTCGGCCTGAGAATCCTCCCGTTCAAATGGGAGGAATGAATAACCCCCACAAGGCCGGTGGTGATGGATACACGAATTATCAAATGTCTACTGACCCTAAAGTCAATCAATCGCCTGCTAAAGCAGAAAAGAATCGGGCTGATTTGTCGATCGTGGGCGATCATCTCCTGGCTGCGACTACCGCTGAATCTAATTCCTCAAAGCTGCTTTATCCGGGTTCTGCACCGATGGAAACTGACAAGTTCGACCCGGAACTCGGCGGAGATAAAACTCTTTTAGAAGCGTCAGACGGACAGCCTGCTAAGGCTCAACCCGTATTCGATCGCAGTGATCCCGATGCCAATATTTTAGAGAGAGTAGGCGCCGCCTTTAAGGATGCTTCTGGTTTCCTCCAAGATAGCGCTGAAGATGCCAAGGAAAGTTCCGTTACGAAGCTCAATCCGCTGCAAAAATAAGCAAGCAGAACTGGCGCGGTCTAGCCAATTTGTAGGGGCTTTTTCTGAATAGTCCCTACACTATATTCACAAGACTTAGGCAGAAATTCTATATCTGTCTTGTACGCAGAATCTGCAGGTGCGCTGGACGCACCTTACTATATATTACTCATGTAAAATTACTTTTTTCGTAAGCCCCGTAGATCAAGGGTGCTGATGGCTAGACCTATCTGGCGTGTTAAATCTGAACCATATAAAAAGCAGAAAACCGATATTTCACAGTCCTATTTTTGAGACTTCAATCAAGAAAAATTGCTTGGGAAGCTTGGGTTTAGAATCAAAAAGCCCAAAGTTAGTAACCTCGTTGGTCACACTCCTACTGGGCTATGTGCTGATGCCGCACCTTACCCTATATACCTCGTCTCAAACTACTTTTTAGCCTTAGTCATGTATCTGTAGGTTGCTGATGGCGCACCTTACCCATATTCTAGATTTTAGATTGGGGATTTGAAATTTATAGGACTTGCGCCAAAAATGAAAAAGTGAACCCTTGAAATTGCCGCGCTCCGGCTGGCAATGACAAACTGGCAATGACCGAGTTTTCTCATTAATGCACAAGTCCTGCTTTTATTCCTCTACAGAAACTTTGTTTTATTTACCTTTGGAGTCAGAAACATCAGCAATCAAATCGTCTTTATCAACTTTAGGTACAAAATCAGGGCGTTCTTTGGATTCCCAACCGGGGGGACGCTTGGAGTTATACCAGGCGATCGAGCCGATCGTAGTGGCAGCAATAAAGCCAGCAACAAGAACTGCTATTGGAGTCGTCAAGCTGACACTTGATTCCGGCACTGGCTGCTGCATCAGCAGCTCTATCATTACTCGCCTGATGGGTGCAACAACAACTGCTATGGGAGTGGTCAAGCTGATATCTATCATTAGGCTAAATCCTTATCTACTCTACTTTTACATTATCTTAAGTGCTAATGCAGTTTGGTTGATATATCGGAAGACAGAAAAAGTGACAGAATTGCCGTCATAATGTTTAGAGCTTGAAAATAGGAGAGCTGATTTTATGCCGTTGCCGACAATAGCATTGCTGTTGGCTGCTAGTTTCAGCCTGGGTGCTTTACCGCTAACGGGATGGGCGGTGCGAGTGTTTAGCCGCCGAGATTTGAGGGCGCTGGGCACGGGGAATGTTGGCGTGTCGGCAGCTTTCATTCACGGGGGGAAATTAGCGGGAATTGCTGCGGTGTTGGCGGAAATTGCCAGGGGTATTGTGCCGGTTTTGGCGGGGCGATTTTGCTTCCCGGATGCACCTGCGATCGCGATCGCCCTGTTAATTCCTCTAGTTGCGGGCAGATATGCGATCGCCAGAGGTGGAGGGGTGACAAACGCTGTTTGGGGTCTTTTGGTATTTTCGCCGCCGATGGCTGTTTCATCGGGCATTTGGGGGCTGCTGGTGTGGGGTTTGGCACAGCGGTGGTGGGGTGAGGGCGATCGGGCGAGACTATTTGCTTCCCGTTGCGGGTGTCTGTGCACGCCAATTTGGGTTTGGGTGTGGCGACAATCAATGCCCGAATTTTTAGCAGCAGCAGGATTAGCTTTGTTGTTAGCAGCAATTAATTTCAGTCAGGGTGATGATATGGCTTTATCTAAATCAGAACAATTGTTTTCTCTTGATGACTCGTTAGATGCTGCAATCTGCGGCGATAAAGCGGCTAAATTGTCTCAACTGAAACGGGCAGGTTTTAACGTACCTGCTGGTTTTATATTGCCATCGAAGGAAGAAGGAAGAGGGAAGAAGGAAGAGGGAAGAAGGAATGAGGAAAATGCCGATCGACTGTTAATCAGTAATTCTGTAATCCAAAATCTAAAATCCAAAATCCAAAATCGAAAGATTGTGCGCTCTTCTGCGGCGGGAGAAGATGGCGATATTAGTTCTGCCGCCGGACAATATCAAAGTATTGGCCCTGTTTTCACTGAAGCAGAATTGCTCGATGCAATTAAGCGCTGTCGCCAGTCTTATTGGACTTCCGAAGCCGTTGCTTACCGCCGACAGCGACAATTGCCCGATACTCAAATGGCTGTATTAATTCAGCCTTATATTGACAGCGAAGTGGCGGGAGTCATGTTCAGTCGCAATCCTTTAGATGGTGGTTCCCAGGTAATTATAGAAGCTTTACCGGGAGGAGCCGAAGCTGTTGTCGGCGGACAATCTACTCCGGTTCATTTAGAAATTGATTTTAGTACACCAGAATCCTTAGAAAAAAAAATAACTGAAATAAAAAATACTTCAATTATTGCTCAATCACTTTTAACAGAATTGGTAAAACAATCGCAAGCAATTGAAGCATTTTTTCACGGCATTCCGCAGGATATTGAGTGGAGTTGGGACGGGGTAAAAGTTTGGATTTTGCAAAGTCGCCCCATTACTAATTTGCAGCCATTCTGGACGCGAACTATTGCAGCAGAAGTGATTCCCGGTGCAATTCGCCCGCTAACTTGGTCGATTAATCGGCCGCTGACTTGCGGGGTTTGGGGAGAGATTTTTAAGGTGGTTTTGGGCGATCGCGCCAGTGGCTTAAAATTTAATGAAACGGCAACTTTACTGGGTTCTCACGCCTATTTTAATGCGACTTTGTTGGGCGAAATCTTTCGGATGATGGGATTGCCAGAGCAGGGTTTGGAATTTTTGCTGAGAGGGCAAAAAATGGGCAAGCCGCCTTTGGGGAAGATTGTGCCTTCTTTGCCTGGTTTGTGGCGTCTGGTGCAGCGAGAGAGGGCGCTGAATGCAGAATTTAAGGGCGATCGTACTTCTATTTTCCTCCCAGCACTGCAAAGTCTGGAGAAGGAAGAAGGAAGAGGGAAGAAGGAAGAAGGAAGAGGGAAGAAAGAAGAAGAAATATTAATGCCCAATGCCCAATGCTCAATGCCAGATTATCAATATTTAATGAAATTATTGGAAAGAGCGGAGCAAATTCAGGAGTGGCTGAAACCGATTACTTACTACAATATATTAGGGCCGATTGGGCTGGCTATTCGCAAGGCATTTTTTCGCGTTGATGATGGCTGGCTGGACAATGACAGCGCTCCTGAAATTGCTTCTGTGCGAGCTTTGCAGCAGTTGGCTCAGAAATTGCGGCAAGCTGCTGTTTCGCAGTCTGACGAAACTGTTTCAGTCGCACATTTAGCACAGATATTTGCCGAAAGTCCGGCTTTACAAGCCGAATTTAAAAAGTGGCTTGATATTTACGGATATTTGAGCGAAGTGGGAACGGATATCGCTGTTCCTACTTGGCAAGAACAACCGGAAATTTATCAAAAGTTGCTAATAAGCATGGCTCAAAAAGCCGAAACTAATTTAGTGGAAAAGCGGAAATTAGGCTTGACTTTTGGGCAGAAGTGGCGACTCGATAAATGTCAGGAAAGAGCGATCGTCAAAAACGAAATTAGCGAAATTTACGCGCGGTTATTGGCTCACCTGCGCTGGACTTTTTTGGAAATTGAAGGTTGCGGATTAGCAATGCAGGTGTTTCAGGAAAGCGGGGATATTTTTTATCTGGAATTTGGGGAAATTCAGCAGTGGATTCGCAGCGGTGCGAGTGTTTCGTTTAAGGATACAATTAGGGAAAGGCGCGATCGCCTGGTAGCCGATCGCGATCGTCCCATTCCCCCTGTCGTCTACGGCAATTTGCTGCCAAATTCTCAGACAACGGCGATCAAACTTGCCACATCCGCAACTAATATTATGCAGGGAATTCCCGCAAGTATCGGCCGTGTCGAAGGCTTTGTCAAGATTTGCCGCACCGCGAGCACAGATTTAGGAGAAAATGCGATCGCCGTAGTTCCTTACACCGATGCAGGTTGGGCACCGCTGCTATTAGGAGCAACAGCAATTATCGCCGAAGTTGGTGGCCAACTATCTCACGGAGCAATTATCGCTCGCGAGTACAAAATTCCTGCAGTTATGAATATTTCTGAAGCTACAACTCGCTTGCGAGACGGTCAAAAAGTCCGAGTAGACGGGTATCTCGGCACTGTAGAACTGCTCGAATAATTAGGAACGGGCACTCCGGCCCATTCCACAATAAAATTGAGTTTTGTGGAACGGGCCGGAGTGCCCGTTCTTGAAAATGGTGAAAGATGTAAGCTCAAACCAATAATCTCGTAAACCCGCCCCAACTTTCCTAGGCTTTTAAGAAATTCTGGACAACCAAGTTCCCCACATTTCTACCCGCACTCAAACCATCTACGTTAGCACTCATGAAATGAATGCCTCCGTAAATGCGACTCATGCCCGATTCGTCGGCCGCTTCGCTGAAGTTTTGATAGGTTCGCAAAGTGTTGACAGTCCTGTCTCCCCGATCGGCAAAGCCGTAATCCGAACCAAATACAGAACTCATAACAGGATCTGCCGCACCGCTAAAGGTGCTGTGGCCCGACGTGTACTCAGGGAACGGCGGAGTAGTTATCAGCGGAGTCCACAGAGGGTCGGCTGTCGTTTCGGGATTGTTGTCTGTGTCAGCTTGGTGGATAGCTGTCACCGGCCGCCATAAATTGTACTGGTACTTGGCATCCCAGCAGCTAATAGCTGCATCGGCGAGGGCAAAATTTAGCAGGGCGAACAAGCGGGCGCTATCTTCTAAGGATTGACCCGTGAGAGTCGCTGTTTCTTCGGCGATTTGGTTCCAGTGGCCCGGAGGCGTAAACGTCCCAGCGCCGTTGGCCCAGAATTTGGCGATCGCTGTTTGGTCTGGGGTGCGCGTGAGGCTGTCACTTTTGCCGATTTCTTTGACGTAGTTCAATTCCTCTGCGTACTTGGCGCTGTCGAGGGCGGGGGGGCCGGGCGGGCGGAACTGGGAACCGCTAGTCATCGCAAAGGGAGTAACTTCTGCCCACTGTGGCGCTAGCGGGGCCGCAAGGGCGGGGGGAGTCGGCACCCAACTGCCGGGGTCGGTTGAGGGGGTGTACTGCACTACTTTCGTGATGCCGTCTGTACTCCGCGAACTGATAATTTGGTCGGCAACTTGCTGTCCGAGGGCAATCCCGTCTTGTTTGGCTTTGCCGTCGGTAATTTTAGCTAGAGACGATGCGTATGCTTCGTTGAATGTGGCTGCTTGTGCTGGGTAGAGGTTGACTAAGACGCGGTGGGCGGCCGCGGCGGTGGCTGCTTCTGCTGATGTACCTGCGGGTGGGTCTATTTCCACGAGGTAAGGGGTGTATTTTTTGCTGATGGAGTTAACAGCATCGTAAATGGCTGCGTGAACCATTGCCATGTTGCGGGAGGCGAGGGGAGGCGGGGTGCTGGCTGTCCGCACTGCATTCAGCATGACTCCGTTCCACTCAATGACAGGGTTTCCTGATAGCTGATTTGTGAATTGGTCGCGGTTGATTGTGTTGCTGTTAACTCCTTGCAAGACTACTAAATACTCGCCCGTGAGTTTGTCTTGAATTACGGTGCTGTTGCTGTTGGCACCGGTGCCTTGCTGGATGTTTAAATCTTCAAAGGTGAGGCCGTCTAGCAATCGAATTTTGTCATTGCCGTTGCCGAAGTCGGCGATGTAGTCTGCTGTGGCTACAGTTGGGCCGCCGCTGTCTTTAGCAATGGCAAATATATCATCGCCTGTGCCGCCGCTGATGGTATCGCTACCTGCGCCCGCGTAGATGATGTCGTTGCCGGAATCGCCACCAATTAGGTCGCTGCCTTTGCCACCCCAGAGGATATCGTCGTCGTCTCCGCCTAAAATCGTATCGTTGCCTTGGTCGCCGCAGATTTTGTCTTTCCCTGCACCGCCTTCGAGATAGTCGTCTCCGCTGTTGGCATAAATGATGTCGTTGCCATCCAAGGCGTTAAATCTGTCTGGTTGGGTGGTTCCTTCGAGATAGTCAAAGTTAGAACTAGGGGTCAGGGATGCCATGTTTATTTATTGGATATTTTGATTAAGGTGCAAAGGTTTCGTAAACTCGATAGATGCTTAAGTGTGTTTACCCCTAGTTTAATATTATTAAACTTTCTGGCGGGGATGTAAACATCACAAACCAGCTTTATTGAATCTTTAATATTTAATCGGCTTTTTATGAAGTTTTCTGCTCTGAATGTGCGTAAAAATACAGCCATTAAAAGGACTTCATATACTGCAACTTTGTTAAAGTTTTACAAAAAAGCTGTTTGTTTTAATATTGAGAGCAATATAATTTTTACCCGCATAAAAGCTGCGGATTGTGTAACTGAGTAAGTATATATTGATTAAGCACTTCTCAAAGCTGCGATCGGGTCTAGTTTGGCGGCTTGGCGGGCGGGGACAACGCCGAAGAAGAGGCCAACTGCACCGGATACACTGACAGCAAGGGCGATCGCCACGGGCGAAATACCAGCTTGCAAGGGCGTGAAATTACCTACAAGTAAGATACCACCGACACCTACGCAAGTACCGACTATCCCTCCAGCAGCCGACAAAATTACAGCTTCTACAATAAATTGAAACAAGATATCTTGTTGGGATGCGCCGATCGCCTTTCTGAGTCCAATTTCCTGAGTGCGTTCGCTAACGGACACCAGCATAATGTTCATAATGCCAATGCCGCCGACTAATAGGGAAATGCTGGCAACGGCAGTTAACATAATAGTTAGAGCGCCGGAAATGGCCCCCATTCTTGCCATTAAATCTTTCTGATTTCTGACACTAAAATCATCTTCGGTAGTAATTTTGTGCCGCAGTCTCAGCAGGTTTTCCACCTGAAATTGAGCCGCATCCATTTGCGATTCATCTTTAATAGAAATAAATATCGACGTGACAGCCAAACCGTAGGGAGATTTGCGCCCGACAATGCGATTGGCCATTGTGGCGATCGGCACAGCGGCGGAATTGTCAAAATTCGTACCAAAAGATGTGCCTTTGGGCGCCAATACTCCAATTACTTTGAGGCTGACATTTTGGATACGCACCTGTTCGCCCAAGGGATTTGTATTGCCAAAAAGTTTCTCCGCTAATTCTGAACCGAGAACTACAACTTGGTTACTTTGCTTAACATCTAGTTCGGTCAAAAACCGCCCTTTTGCCATTTCAAAGCTTCTGACTTCTAGAAATTCTGGAATTGTGCCAAAAATTAGAGCAGAAACATTTTTGTTGCTGTAGCGAACTATTTCGGAACTGTTAAGTTCTGCTGACACCCCTTGAACCGACGGGACTTGAGTTGCGATCGCCTTTGCATCTGGCAGTACGAGAGTTTGAGGCGCACTTGAGATTGTACTTCGCCTAGCGTTCGGTACTCCCGGCCTCACGATTAATACGTTTGTACCCAGGGATTGAACTTGTCCTGCTACAAATTTTTGAGCTCCTTCTCCCACTCCAATCATCGCAATTACTGAGGCATTTCCGACAATCATCCCGATCATTGTTAAACTGCTGCGAGTTTTGTTGGCTAGCAGTGTTTGACCTGCCATTTTGACGCTTTCAATAAAATTCATAATTTGTTAAAAAGGAAGAAGGAAGAAGAAAGAATAAAGAATAAAGAAAGCCCTATGTCATTGTTTGCTGTGCGTCACAATCCCACAGGATTGGGATTGCAACGCACAGCGAAAATTACACCCTTAATAACTAATTACTACAGTCAACAGTCAACCGTCCACGGTCAACAAACTAATTAAGCACTTCTCAATGCCACAATCGGGTCTAATTTAGCAGCTTGTTTCGCAGGTACGATGCCGAAAAATAAGCCGATACTGCCGGAAACACCGACTGCAAGTGCGATCGCCACTGGGGAAACGCTAGCTTGCAGAGGAGTAAAAGCAGCGACTAAAAGCACGCCTCCGATACCAAATCCAGTACCGATCGCCCCGCCTGCTGCTGACAAAATCACAGACTCGATCATAAACTGAATCAGGATATCTTGCTGAGAAGCTCCGATCGCCTTTCTCAAACCAATTTCCTTCGTGCGTTCGGTAACAGAAACCAGCATGATATTCATAATCCCGATGCCGCCCACAAACAGCGAAATTGCCGCCACGAAAGCCAACATCAACGTCAAAGCACCAGTAATACTGCCCAAAGTATTCATTAAATCTTTCTGGTTGCGAACAGTAAAATCATCCTCTTTAGTAATTTTATGACGCAATCTGAGCAAATTTTCTATTTGAAATTGGGCAGCTTGCATCATAGTTTCATCTTTGATAGCCACCGAAATAAATGTTACTTTTGTGCCGTAGGGAGACGAGCGACCAACAATTCGATTTGCCATTGTTGTCAGCGGCAAATAAACATTCATATCTTGATTGTCGCCAAAACTTGAGCCTTTCGCCTGCATGACTCCAATCACTTGAAAGGTCGAGTTTTTGATGCGAATGTATTGACCAACTGGTTGTGTATTGCCAAATAATTGTTCTGCTGCTTCCGATCCTAAAGCAACCACATTTTCTTGTCTTTCTAAATCTAATTTGTTTAAAAATCGACCTTGACCAACATCAAAGCTTCTGACTGTCAGAAATTCTGGGGTAGTTCCGACAATGGAAGATGAGACATTTTTGTTGCGGTAGGTAACAAGTTGACTGTCATTGAGAGTTGGTGCGACTTCTTGGACAGAAGCAACTTGAGATGCGATCGCCTCTGCATCTTCCACTACTAAAGTCTGGGGCGGAATCACCGGGCGGCTTTGGGCTTCAGGACTTCCGGGAATAATAAATAGCAAGTTTGAACCCAGAGAGTTAACTTGTCCTTCGATAAATGTTTGAGCTCCTTCCCCGATCCCGATCATAGAAATTACCGAAGCATTGCCTATGATAATTCCTAACATCGTCAAGGTGCTGCGAAGCTTGTTTGCCATCAAGGTTGTGACGGCCATTTTGACGCTTTCAACAATATCCATAATTCGATTTTAGATTTTGGATTTTAGATTTTAGATTAGGGAATTGGGATTATTGGTGTCAACTTAATATTTAAACCCATAATAAATCTCGCTTGTAGTTTAGTCTCGCTCCCCCTAAATCCCCCTTAATAAGGGGAGTAGGGGTTGACTTTGAATACTCTTGTCCCCCCCTTGTTAAGAGGGACTTTGAATACTCTTATCCCCCTTATTAAGAGGGACTTTGACTGCTCTTGTCCCCCCCTTATTAAGGGGGTTAGGGGGATCTCCAGGTTGGAAAACACCCTAGAGCGATCGAGATAAATAATGCCCCATGCCCTATGCCCTATGCCCTATGCCCTATTTCTGATTCTTGATAATATCCTCCAGTTTTTTACCTGGAGGAAGTTCGGTAAAAACGCGATCGCCCGATGCGGCACCCTCTAAAATCTGAATCTTGTTGCCAATAGTCGAGCCAACCGTAACAGGCTTAAACTTCGGCTGTTGTTTCTCATCAGGAACCAGCACACCTGTTTGACCTTTATTAGTCACAATTGCCACTGTCGGCACAACCAAAGCATTGCTCAGCTTTTGACCGACAAATCTCAAATCTACATTCATCCCCGATTGCAAGAAATCCTTGCCCGTGGCGATCGCAACTCGCACTTGAAACAGCGTCACATCCCGTTCTTTAACAGCTTCGGGCGCAATTAATTTAACCTTGCCTTTAAACACTTTATCTGGATAAGCATCGGCGACTATTTCAACTTCTTGACCCGGTTTAATTTGACTGATATCTGCCTCTGGAACTTTCGCTAAAACTTCCACATCTCTAGCTAAAGCGACAATCGATGTCGAAGTTGCCGAAGTTGCTTCCGAGGCCGAAGTTGCGGGAGTTACAAAAGCTCCTTGAATGGCGTATCTTTGGGTAATAACTCCAGCAAAAGGAGCGCGAACTTTCGTATCTTCTAACTGCACTTCTTGAAAGCGGACTTGAGCTTGAGCTTCCTCTAATTCAGCTTGAGCTTGAGCTATTTCTTCCGGGCGAGAACCGTTTTCTTGTGCAGCAAATTGGCTTTTGGCTTCAGCAACTGCTGCTTCGGCTTTGGCGATTTCTTCTGGACGGTTGCCGTTTTCTAGCTGCGCTAATTTGCTTTTGGCTTCGGCAACTTCTGCTTCAGCTTGGGCAATTTCTTCCGATCGCGTGCCGTTTTGTAACTGATTCAATGCTTGCTGCTCGACTTGCACAGCAGCTTGCAGTTGTTGAATTTGCGACAGCCGATTTTCTTGTAGTTGTTGCAGGCGTCTTTGAGATTCTGTTAATTTAGCTTGGGCTGTACGATTTTCTTTAATTAATTCATCTAGTTTATCTTTAGCAAGAGCACCTTCTTCCACTAGCGGTCGATTGCGTTCCACCCGTTGAGCTGTTAGTTCAGCTTGGGCTTTACTCGATTCAATTTGCGTTTGTGCTTGGGCAATTTCTTGTTTGACACTGCCGGTTTGAGCGTCTGCTAAACGAGCTTGAGCTTGGGCTAAACGAGCTCGCCCTTGGCTGACTTCTTCAACGCGGCTGCCGGCTCGCAGTTGCTGCAAGCCAGCTTGAGTTTGCTGCAAGCGGGCTCTGGCTCCTGCAACTTCTTCCACGCGACTGCCGGCTTGGGCTTGCGCGAGACTCGCCTCGGCTTGATCTAAGCGCGCTCGGGCGCTGGCGATGTCTTCGGATCGATTCCCGGCTTCGATTTTGGCGAGTTTTGCTCGGACGCTGGCTTCGCGGGCTTTAGCTTGGGCTAGTTGAGCTTCTACATCGCGGCTTTCCATGCGGGCAACAATCTGTCCTGCTTCCACTTTATCGCCCTGTTCGACAAACAATTCTGCGATCCTGCCGGAGCCTTTGGGGCTGAGATTCACGCGCTGTACCGGCTGCACCGTACCGCTGGACGTGATCCGCACCGTGAGGTTTTGCGCTTCCACCGGCACTGTCATAGTGGCGATCGCATCGACTTTCGGCTGCGATCGACTTTTTGCTACATATATAGTGGTCGGTACAGCTAGCAACCCGGCTGCAACCAACCCAATCGCCCACCGCTGCGGTTTGCGCGCGGGTTTCTTCGGAGACTGTTTGTGGGCGGTTTTTTTATCTGCAATTTTGGTCTCTGCGGCCTTGGTGTCTACAGTCTGAGTATCTTCCACCTTGACCTGAGCAGTTTCCTTTTTGGGGCTAACGATCATACCGACTCACCTAATTTAATCTCAGGATTACCTTTAAAGGTAGAATTTTTTCTGATGCTTGGCATCGTCTTTCAGACTCATCCGATCGGGTGAATTTAAAAAAGTTCCCCAACCAGCACCTGTAAACAATTATAGCTAATCTTTGCAAATTATTAAATAATGTTAAGTTTTTTCATCCCAAAGAGGTGGGCCCAAACTGAATCGCTGCCGGCTGCTGGCAAATAAAAATATATTTTAGCAGATAATATTCTTTTTGGGATCTAGGAGTGCGCTTCTCACCAGCAACCAAGGCGGATGTGACAGCGGGCGATCGTCACTAGGTTATTGCGGACTCATGTTAACGATCGCAGCGGGATCTGCCAGGGCGAATCTCGCAGCGACACACTAGGGACACATTTATTCTCATAAACCAGGTTTCACGGGTAGCGGTGCGTAAGTCCTGAATACATATCCGCCCTGTGCCCACAACAGGTTAAAATATTTTTCAAATTCGTTAAAAATGGAAAATCCAAACAATGAATCGTCCTCAAAGCGTTACAGTTTTGGCAATATTGCAGCTAATTAGCGGCATCTTCAGTTTGCTTGACGGCTTGTTCATCTTACTTTTTGCAGGCATTTTTGGCGGTCTCGGTGCGGCTGTCGGCGGGGCGCAAGTTGGCACTGTAATCGGCAGCTTCATTGCAATTTTTGCGGCGCTCAGTTTTATTTTAGGCCTCCTCTCCTTACTCTTAGCTTGGGGTTTGTTTCAACTAAAAAATTGGGCTTGGACGGGAACGTTAATTGTCCATATCATCGCCATCCTCGCGCAAATTGTCAAAATGTTTGGCAGCGGGGGTACAGCAGTCAATTTTTTAACTCTGGGTTTTGCAGTGGCTAGCATTTACTACCTATTGCGACCGGATGTTAAACAAGCATTTCGTGTCTAATTTCCTTTTGATTAACGGTACTGAATTCTCGGATCGAAAAAAGCATAGGAAATATCAACCGCCAGATTAATCAGTACAAAAGTTACAGCCACAAAAATTACTCCGCCTTGGACAATTGGGTAATCCCGCGTCAGAATACCGCTATAAATCCAAGAACCAATTCCCGGCCACGAGAAAATCGTTTCAGTCAAAATAGCGCCGCTTAAAAGAGTGCCGAACTGCAAACCGATAGTTGTGACGATCGGCAAAAACGCATTTTTCAAAGCGTGTTTCAAAATCACCCAATATTCCGGCAATCCCTTCGCCCTCGCAGTGCGGATGTAATCTTGAGAAAGCACTTCCAGCATCGCAGAACGAGTGATGCGAGCTATAATCGCCAGAGGAATAGTTCCTAAAGTCAAAGCTGGCAGGATTAAATGGGCGATCGCATCCCGCAAAGTCGCCAAATCCCACCTCAGCAAAGAATCCAAAACATAAATACCCGTAATCGACTTAAAACCAAACCCCAAATCTACACTAATCCGCCCGCTTGGAGGTAGCCATTTCAAATAAACAGCAAACAAATAAATCAACATCAATCCCAACCAATACACTGGCAATGATACGCCAATTAACGAACCGCTCATCGCTAGATTGTCCAGCCAGCTATTTTTCTGAACAGCAGCCAAAATACCCGCCGGAATTCCGATAACAAGTGCCACCAACATCGCCACCACAGACAGTTCCAAAGTAGCAGGCCAGCGCATTCTAATTTCATCAATTATCGGAATACCGCTAAGAATGCTATTTCCCAAATCGAAGCGCAGCAAACTCCATAAAAAAGCCAAATATTGCAAAGGCAAAGGCTGATTCAGACCCAACCTTGCTCTCAAAATTTCCACCTGTTCGGGAGTTCCCCGTTCTCCCAAAAGCACTGTAGCTGGGTCTCCTGGTATCAAATGCAAAAAAGTAAATACTAGCAGAGTGATTCCGAAAAGGACTGGCAATAGTCCCAGCAAACGTTTAGCAATATATTTAGCCATAATTAGATTTGAGATTTGAGATTTGAGAACAAAAATATAAATAGAAAAGTAAATTTATGTAAAGTATGAGGAACCAAAGAGAAGATATTTTGATCGACAGTGACATACTTGCGCACATACTTACGCAGACATAGGCTGTTGTAAAATTGATTTTATTTGGGCTGAATCTTGCAGGCGATCGCAGTAGCACTAGATAAAAACGAGTGATCGCACCTTTAACCGGAATATACGCATTTTGTGACATAAATGAATTTGTGAGGTGTATTATGCCTTCCTCAACAATATCAGCACGCGCGATCGCAGATGCCGTTGCAGGTACAATCCCTGAAACCACACTGACTATTGGAAAACTAGCGCCTAACTTTGAGTGGCTCAAACAATTCGGCACACCCAGTGACGATCGCTTCAGCAGCGCAGCACTTGACAGTGCAGGCAATCTCTATCTGACAGGATATACCGATGACTTTTTGGGCACCAATCGAAGTACAAATACCTGGGTAGCCAAATATGACAGCAGTGGCAGTCAGTTGTGGCTCAAGCAGTTAGGTGGCAGTAATAACTATCCCAGTGAAGTGACTGTTAATAGTGCTGGCAGTGTCTACCTGACGGGAAGCATTGCTAGCGCTTCACCGCAGCCGCCCTTTAACGAGTCAGACGCTTGGGTAGCTAAGTATGACAACACCGGCAGCCAGTTGTGGCTCAAGCAGTTCGTCGTCACAACCGCTGATTTTAATGACAATCCCTCAGACCTCGCTGTGGATAGTGTCGGCAATGTGTACATTTCAGGAACAAGTGGCTATACAACTTCCGGTGCAGGTGGAGGCCCCAAAAAGGCCTGGGTAGCCAAGTATGACGACAGCGGCAACCAGTTGTGGTTGAAGAGTGTCAATTCTGACATTTACGACATCTCCGATGGCATAAAACTCGATAGCGCTGGTAATGTCTATCTGACGGGCACAAACTATAACTTTTCAAAAGGCTATCCACCGGATGTTGACACCTGGGCAGCCAAGTATGACAGCAATGGCAATCAGTTATGGTTGAAGGAATTCGGGACTGCTGACTCTGACTACCGAGAAATCACCGCCCCCTCAGATTTAGCGGTGGATAGCGCTGGCAATCTCTACCTAACGGGAGAAACCGACGGCGCTTTGGGGGGACCCAATGCAGGCGGGAACGATATTTGGGCAGCCAAGTATGATAGCAATGGCAACCAGTTGTGGCTGAAGCAATTCGGGACTGCTGACTCTGACTCTTCCTCAGAATTAGCACTCGATAGCGCTGGTAATGTCTATCTGACGGGCGCCAACTATGACTCTTCAAAAGGCTCTCCACCGGATGTTGACACCTGGGCAGCCAAGTATGATAGCAATGGCAACCAGTTGTGGCTGAAGCAATTCCAGACTGCCAGCTCTGACTCCTTCTCAGACGCCCACTCACACTTAGCAGTTGATAGCGCTGGCCATCTCTATCTCACGGGAAAAACCAACACCGCTTTGGGAGGCACCAATGCAGGCGGTCAAGATATTTGGGCAACTAAATACGACAGCAATGGCAACCAGTTGTGGCTGAAGCAATTCGGGACTGCTGAATCTGACTCCTCCTCACACTTAGCAGTTGATAGCGCTGGCCATCTCTATCTCACGGGGCAAACTAAGGGCGCTTTGGGAGGTCCCAATGCAGGCGGCCAAGATATTTGGATTGCTAAACTCGGCACAATCACAGAGGTAGTCACACCAACACCAGTACCAACACCAGTACCAACACCGATACTAATATCGGCGCCTACTCCCACAACAACGCCGACGCCTACTTTCACACCAACTCCTACGGCAACACCAACGCCCTCAATCACTCCAACGCCCACTCCGCCATCAACACCAACGCCCTCAATCACTCCAACGCCCACTCCGACATCAACACCAACGCCATCTGTCACAGCGACACCGCTGTCCAACTCTTCTCCAATTATCGGTAGTGATGGCGACGATATCCTTCCAGGCGATCGCAGCAACGATACCATTAGCGGTAAACAGGGAAACGATACCCTCAGTGGCCTTGATGGCAATGATTGGATGCAGGGTCATCAAGGAAATGATTTTCTCGAAGGTAGCAACGGGGATGATACCCTTTACGGTGGCAAGGGCAATGATACTTTGCTTGGGGGTAACGGTGAGGATGTTTTATTTGGCGATCGCGCTTCTGACAGTCTCATTGGCGGTGAAGGGAATGATACTCTCTACGGCGGCAAGGGCAATGATACCCTATTTGGCAGCTTGGGAAATGATTGTTTAATTGGAGGTTTGGGGAGCGATCGATTCCTCTTAGGACTTGATGTCGGAACCGATACCATTTTAGATTTTGAAGACGACAAAGATTTGCTGACACTTGCTAGCGGTATCACCTTCTCTCAATTAGCAATTACTCAAAGTAACAGTGCAACTGTAATCCGGTTTGTGCCAACAGGAGAAATCTTGGCATCTTTGAGCGCGATATCGGCGAGTCAAATTAATGCTGCCGACTTCACTTTCATCTAAAACAGGACTTACCCATAAACTCTATCTGTCTCTAACTTCTCAATTTTTGCTCACTTCCTCAAAAGACTCCGAGCCCAAAGGACTCGGAATCCAACCTTGAATATTCTTGCGTTTCCCTAAAAGCGGCTGCGAATGTACGATCGGCAAACGCACAGCTTCCTCATGCAAAATCTCGCTAACTTCCGCATAAATTTTCGCCCTAGCTGCTTTATCCCCACTCGCCCTCCCCCGATCCAAAAGTTCCAGAACTTTCGGATTTTTCCAATTTCCCAAATCCGCCGTCGAACCAGGCCCGAAGTGAGGATAATAAAAATTGTCCGGGTCGCCATAATCTCCAGTCCAACCCATCATAAAAGCTTGAAAGCCGGGAGGTTTTAGCCGATCGGCTAAATAAGCAGACCAATCCTTTGTCAGCAATTTTACCCGAATCCCGATCGCGCTCAAATCCGCCGCCAAAGCCTCAGCAATCGGCTTCGGCGTGGGAAAATAGGGACGGCTGACGGGCATATACCACAAATCCAAATCAAAACCGTTCGGATAACCGGCTTTCGCGAGCATTGCTTTAGCTTGCTGCGGGTTAAATTCATAATCTTTAAATTTATCAGACGCCGCCCAATTCAGCGCAGGTGGGATAAATTCCGAATCATGTTTTCCCAGTTCTCCCCAGAAAGCTTGGACTATTGCTGGCTTGTTAATTGTTTGGGCAATCGCCCGCCTGACCTCGGGTTTTGACAAAGGTTCGTAACTCGGATTTAACCCTAAATAACCGACATTAAAAGAAGGTCGCACAACAGCTTCTAAATTAGGATCTCCCTGAACTTCTTTCAGTTGATCCGGCGTTAAATCCACAGTAAAATCAAGTTGTCCTGCTCGCAACTGAGCGAGTCTCGCCGCCGGATCATCAACAAAACGAATTACCAATTGATTGACTTTTGGCGTGCCAGTTTTCCAATAATTCGGATTTTTCTCCAAAACAATGCGATCGCCCGATCGCCATTCCTGAAACACAAAAGGTCCCGTACCCACCGCCAGCGACCCCGGAGTGCCGTACTTAGCACCCGCTTTTTTCACCGCCGCCGGACTCGCCATTCCGAAATAAGCGGAACCTATCGCCGAGGGAAAAGCAGCAAAAGGTCGATTCAAAACAAATTTAATTGTAAACTTATCAACAACCGCCACATCTTTTACTAAAGAATCTTTTTCTCCCTTAAACCCCCCAAAAAAATCTTTCCAAATTGGATAATTCTTCCCCGCTTCTCGAAAACCGTTAGGATTTTTGGCATCCCACCAGCGATTCACATTAAACTTAACAGCTTCCGCGTCAAAATCCGTACCGTCGTGAAACTTTACCCCGGAACGCAACTTAAAAGTCCAAGTTTTACCATCTTTAGAACTTGACCATTTAGTAGCGAGACTCGGCTCAAGTTCCACAGTTCCCGGTTGGAAATCAGTCAAGCGATTGTAAATTTGGTCGATAACAATCACCGAATTGCCATCAGTAATATTTCCCGGTTCCAGATTGACCGGCGGCCCACCAGCACCGTAGACTAAAGCCCCAGCCGGAACCGCAGCAGGAGTTGTCGGAGTTGGAGAATTATTGTTAACCGTGTTTGAAGGAGTGCCGCAATTTGATAAAATTACAGCCATCCCAAAAACTAGACCTAATAAAACTAAACGCCATAATTTTAACAATCTCATTTCACTAGCTCCGGTTTAATAAAAAATTGTACTCATATAAATAAATTTCTAATTTCCTCTTTCTCTCCCCTCTGGGAACTCTGCGCTCTCTGCGGTTCATTTAGTAAATTCTATTCAAATTAATAAACCAAATAGAACACGCTGATGATATCATGTTCGAGGGCAAAATCTCAACCTACACCTTTACATTAGGCTACCCAACCAGCATGAAAGCCAACGTTGGTGGCCCAGCTAGAGGGATCATTCGATTTGAGATTTGAGATTTACTCCACAGGTGGATCTGGGAGCTTTAACTTGCGTCTAAAATTTTTATCTCTCCACGACATCGGGAGATTGTATGTGTTTTTGCCCGGTCACAAATGCCAAAGCGATCGATTAATTCGATTGTTTGAAATATGATCCACCTGTGGAGCATAAACATTCCTTTACCCACCCAAAATATCTTTGAATATCTGCATATAACAGCCAGATTCGGGATTATTGGCAAACATCAATATTTCTCTCTTTTCTCTTTCTCTGCTCCCTCTGCGGTTCGTTGAAAAAAATCTAGTTTACTTCAAGTAATAGGATAGCTATAGGCGATCGCACCCACCCTACAAATCAAAACTCTCTTCACCAATACTTCCCAGTTCCCCGCTACCCAGAAACTCTTCCTCCTCTACTTCCTCACTCCCAGACTCGAAACTTTCCACCACAAACGGCAAACCAGCCGCCATCAAACCCCGTTGAATCAGTTCCGGCGTTTCATCAAACAAAACAAATAGCGGATGAACAGCCTCGGCTTCATCGCTGTAAATATGTCTGTAGCGGTACGGCATCACCCATTCGTAACCTTTATCCAGCCAAACCTGAGACTGCCGCCAGCGGCCGAGCAACTCAGAAAACTCTTCGTCCGGACGATGAATGAAAATCAAAATTTCCACACCAATTTTAACTTTCCATTCAGGATCGCACATCAAAATCGCCAAATCGCAGGGCAAACAAACTGCCTGTCCGGGCGATATGCTAGTGCCGCTGCTTCCGGCATAAGAAACCCCGTCCCGCAAGCGCGCAATTGGCAAAGGAATTGTGATTAAACTCTCATGGGCGCGGCGGATACTCGGAATCATTTCCATGTAAACCCGATATTTTTTCAGCAGGGCGATCGCGGCAGAAGATTCGCTGTACTCTGCTAGTAAAGTCTCGTAATGTGATTGTTTAACAGACATTTTCAAACCAAAGAATAAGTAATTACTAATTTGCTAATTCCTAATCGATCGCTTCTCGTTACTAGGAAGACCCCATTGGTGACAACTTAAGCTCAAGTTCCCCCCTTCGGAGAACTTGAGCTTGCCTCCAGGCCTTGCTGTGTAACGCGAACAGCGATTGAAGCATTGATGGCTATGGGCTACCAATGTCGGGAGAATGCTTACAGCCTTTTTATTTACAAGGTTTGAGCCATGTGCAGCCTCAAGATTAAGCCCGATACGATGCCTCTTTGTTATTTTATGCCGCTCGCCTGAACTTCATCTGAGCCAAAAAGGTAATCAGGTCTGTAAGGTGTGACTCTGGGAGCAACATCAGACCTGAGAGTGTCAATTCCCCAAGCTCAAGATCGCCATCCGGCAATCTTATAACTCATAAGATTGATCATAAGTCAACATAAAACCTAAATCTTTACAAAAATCGACTAATTTTAAAGACTTGCTAAAGCAATGAGGGGTTGTACCCCCCATAAGTTAGAGTCAGATATTATAGATGCACCCTGATGGCTTTCCCGTTCCACAAGAGCGGGATTTTTATTATGGGAAAGCCGGAGGGTTAAGTTTCACAATACCTACTACAGTTGACACTCTCCGTCCTAAAGTCCGGAGATTCTTAATTCAGCGACTGACCTTTAGGCACCATATCCCTTGCAGGCAATTCTCAAACCTTTCAACCGTGAAAAAACACCAATTGACGAGTCTGACTTACAGCAACCCCAGAGGGTCTATCTCCAAAAGCGTACTAGGATACGACCTAGAGTTCGGGCGTGCCCCGCCCTACTGGATTGATTGAACCGAATTAGGGATTTTCTGGTATTGAGAATGCGTTGACTCTCTAGCTGTGTTTTACAAGGTTTTCGCTACCCTTCTTTGTGCTTTTAAAGAGCTTTCAGGTTCGAGGGTGCCGACTAAAAGTCGCTTCACAACCGCCCACTTTGGGGATTTCAACCATCTCTACTTTAATCCAAAGCCGTGCTAGAAGCACGGGGTTTTAGACCCATTTTTTCGATAAAATGACGTGGGGATGCCAAGATTAAAGATATAGCAGAGCTAAAGCTCAAACTAGGGCGCCGATCGATCAAACCTCACCCCTAACTCTGCGAAATAACCCAAAGGCGGTAGCATAGTTTGGGAAACGGCATCAACTGAAGATGAACTTAGCCTCAGCAACAGTCCTGCAACAGGGCAAATACAAAATTAACGCGACTTTAGGCATAGGAGGGTTCGGCATCACTTACCGAGCTATCCACACTCATTTAAACCAAACCGTCGTACTCAAAACCCTCAACGAAAGTCTGCGCCAACACCCCGAATCTGCCCAATTTCAGCAGCAGTTTATTGCCGAAGCCCAACGCCTGTCGCAGTGTCAGCATTCCAACATAGTCAGAGTAATCGACTTTTTTGAAGAAGCCGGACAGTCTTTTGTCGCAATGGACTACATTCCGGGGCAAACTCTCGCCCAAATAGTCGAAACCGATCAGCCGCTGCCAGAAGCCCAGGCCCTGCACTATATTCGGCAGATAGCCTCAGCCGTAAGTACAGTTCACCACAGCGGATTGCTGCACGGAGATATCAAGCCAGAAAATATTATCCGGCGAGCCGATTCTCACGTAGTAATGTTAATAGATTTCGGAATTGCCCGCGGCTTTACCGCCGGCACCAAACAAACCCACACTAACTTGCTCTCCCCCGGGTACGCGCCGATCGAACAATACCTCTATGACGGTAAATGTACACCGGCCACTGACATCTATGCGATCGCAGCCACCCTCTACTACTTACTCTCCGGCGTGGCGCCCGTAGCAGCACCCCTGCGCGATCGCATTCCCTTGACTGAGTTACGGCAATTTCAGCCCAACCTCAGCCCAGGAATCGAGCGAGCCATCCTTCAGGGACTCGAAATCGACCCCCACAACCGCCCTCAAACAGTGGAAAATTGGCTCACCATGCTGCAAGAAACAGAGCGAGTATCAGTAAAAAGAAAAGGCAAGCAAAGTCTAAAATTGCCCGCACCTCCCCCGCCACAGTTGACTTTTGTGGCGTTTGTGGTAACGGCTGCAATTGCAGGCTGGATGGGTTTTGACCTAGCATCGCACTACAACAGCACCACTCTGAGTAATCGGCCCCAAAGTGAGTCCTTCCCATCTCTCGAAGATTTGCTCAAATCCCGCGATTTGTCAGGGCCGATGTTCGGGCAGCCATCTGTCGAAAGTAGCCCTCTCTACCCGATCGAACTCAACAAGCGTCCCAAACCCCCCTTAGAAAGCAGCAACCTTTCCGAACAGATCGACGAGCCCTCAGAAACTAGCGCCGAACCTTCTGAGTCTCCAAGCCAGGAAACTCCCGCCCCAGAACCCGAAGCGGAACCTGAGCCATCGCCAACGCCCGAACAGGCAGAGGAGCCTTCTGAGTCCCCCATTCCAGAGCCTCCAACCGAAATCGAGCCAGAGCCTCAACCAGAAGCCGCACCAGTACCGGAAGTTGCACCCCTGCCGGCAGAACCGCCCGCCGCACCCGCACCGCCTGTCCCTGGGAGTGCTAGCGCTGAAACCTGGCCGTCGTCGGAATCCGCGCCACCAGTAATAGCCTCGCCGATCGAGCGATCGCCTGAGCCTGCGATACCCAGCAGCAGTGGCAACAATTCAGATAGTTCGATCGCACCTGATTCACCACCCCCTGTGGCAGATCCCACGGTGCCTTTTCCCGAACCTGCGACAAATTAGTATGGTTTTTGTTGGTTAAAAGTGCGGACAAATAGTTGGTTTTATGAGTCAGCAAATATCCGCTCAGTAGTTGAGATAATAATGCCCTACCTAGCCAACGACTATCTTCCAAAAACTTCCGTCGAATCGGAAAATCCCAACTGTCGCCGTCTGAGTTTATCGAATATTTCCTATTCCCTCTACAATCCAAATGCCAGCAAAAAAATGCAGGACTGTTTTCTATTTTGATTTAAATTATGTTAGAATATGTGCGCGGCGCTGAGGTGGTGTGATGTCGCGTATTAATACAGCCCTCGCTGCAAACATTTTGGTACAAAGCAACCCCAACCTCGAATTTGAGCCAGTGTCAGCGAGGCTTTTGGGCTAAGCTGTGGCGCGTTAGACTGTTCTAACTCTCAACAATCCCATCCCCGACAATGGGGTGGGAGTGTCAATTCCCCCAAACTTCCTTCCTTTGGGAGCAAGCATCATTGGGGACAAGCAAGTTATAATTTGTTGCGGAAGCGCACAGAGATTTTTTATGAGTAAACCCCCAGTTCATGCTTTTTTTGTAGGCAGAGCACTTGCCGAAGCACTGTACGAGCAATTAGAAAGCGCAGCAACCAACGCTTTCTCTGAACTCGCCAAATTTGACGCAGAACAAAGAGAACGCCTGCGGCAGTTCACCGATCGAGTTGTGGAACGAGCAAATCGAGCTTCGGATGAGGCGATGCAGACCAGAACGGGCACTGCAAGCACCACCACTATTCAAGACATCCATCCCGCAGATTTGCAAGCGACTATTGACGAGCTGCGCGCCGAAGTGGCTCTGGTGCGATCGGAATTGCAGCGCTACCGCAGCAGTTTGCCGTAGCGATCGATTCGACCACAACTATTATTTACTACGTGAGCGCATTGCTTTGCGCTCCTGCGCTCCTACTTCCAATCAAAGCAACAACATAAAATAAGCAAGTTGGGAACCCAAGTGTCTGCTCTCCTTGATGACTCTGTTAATCGCCAGCGCTCCCCCAAGCACACTGGCGGAGCCGATGAGCCAAAAACTGCTAGTAAATCCTACAAAAGTAAAGCTTATCGCTGGAATCGCGAAAAATACTCCCGGAAGCGGCGCTTCTTCGACATTTGGGCCTTTGTCTTGCTCTGGCTGGCTTCCCTCTGGCTCGACAGCAAAAATTGGAGCTACTGGGGAGGCGTGACTGAAGAAAAGAAAGTTGCCAGACGGCGCTTTCAAGCTATCTGGGTTCGAGAAACACTCTTGGATTTGGGGCCAACTTTCATTAAAGTTGGGCAGTTATTTTCCACCCGCGCCGACTTGTTCCCAGCAGAGTTTGTGGAGGAACTTTCTAAGCTGCAAGATAAAGTCCCTGCTTTCAGCTACGAGCAGTTAGAGGTAATTGTTGAGCAAGATTTGGGCAAGACAGTTCAAGAACTCTACCGCAGCTTTGACCCAGTACCCCTGGCTGCTGCAAGTCTGGGTCAGGTACACAAAGCTCAACTGCATTCGGGCCCGGAAGTGGTGGTCAAGGTACAGCGACCGGGACTGCGGAAACTGTTCGAGATCGATTTGCAAATTCTTAAAGGCATAGCCCGCTACTTTCAAAACCATCCTAAGTGGGGCCGCGGCCGCGATTGGATGGGGATTTATGAGGAATGCTGTCGCATTCTGTGGCTGGAAATTGACTATCTCCATGAAGGCCGCAATGCTGATACTTTTCGCCGCAATTTTAGCAACTGTGACTGGGTGCGGGTGCCGAGGGTTTATTGGCGGTATGCGGCTCCGCGAGTGCTGACTTTGGAATACCTGCCCGGGATTAAAATCAGCCACTATGAAGCTTTGGAAGCGGCCGGTATCGATCGTAAATTAATCGCTCAGTTGGGCGCAAAAGCTTATTTGCGGCAGTTGCTCAACGACGGCTTTTTCCACGCTGACCCACACCCCGGCAACATCGCTGTTAGTGCTGACGGTTGTCTGATTTTCTACGATTTTGGCATGATGGGGCAAATCCAGTCGAACGTCCGCGAAGGACTGATGGAGACGCTCTACGGCATTGCTTCCAAGGATGGACAGCGGATTATGGATTCTCTGATCAATTTGGGAGCTTTGGTGCCTACGGGTGATATGAGTCCGGTGCGCCGATCGATCCAGTATATGCTGGATAACTTCATGGACAAGCCTTTTGAAAATCAGTCTGTGAGCGCGATTACCGACGACCTTTACGATATTGCCTACAACCAACCTTTCCGCTTCCCAGCTACTTTTACTTTTGTAATGCGAGCTTTTTCCACCATCGAAGGGGTGGGTCGAGGCTTAGATCCCGAGTTCAACTTTATGGAGGTGGCACAACCTTTTGCCATGCAGCTTATGACTAATGGAAATGGCCATGATACAAGTAGCAGCATTTTTAACGAAATCGGCCGTCAGGCAGCTCAGGTGAGTTCGAGTGCTTTGGGTTTGCCCCGCCGGATTGAGGAGACTATTGACAAACTCGAACAGGGAGATTTGCGGATTCGCGTCCGTTCTGCAGAAACAGAGCGCTTGCTTCGCCGCATGAGCAGCGCTCAAATGGGCACGAATTATGCTTTGCTGATGAGTGCTTTTACTTTGTCGGCGACAATTTTGTTTGTCAGCAATCAAGTCTGGCCGGCTGTCGCTGTTGCCGCGCTGGCGGCGGGTGCAGGGTTTGCTATGCTGCGTTTGTTCAAGCGGATTGATCGTTTAGACAGGATGTCATAATTGTGCAATTTGCGATTTGAAATTTCAGGTTTGAGATTTCTCGCCAGCCAAAATTTGACATCGAATGTTAAGTTTTGGCTGGCTGACAACGGATTGCTAAAATTTACCGCACTTACACGCTTTGACGCTAAAAACCGCGTTGCTTCCTATATTTCTCCCCCAGCTAAACCTCTGATTTTTGGTAAAAATCCTGTTTTTTTTTTGCAGGTGCTGCTTAATTTACTGGATTTACCGAAATTTTAAGATGGGATTACCATCCTACGATCTACAATATGAGGTCAAGGTAGTGCAATTTTTCCAAAACTCGCGATCGCGGGCGGCAGAAATTTCAAGTCCCGTTCGGGATTTAAGTTTTGGAAGAAAACATGGCACCACTTAAATCAAGCTTTCAAGTTCGATGAGTCCAATCACCCAATCTATGAAACGCTCTTTCGCAGGTAAGACAGACACAGGGCTAGTTCGTTCCGTAAATCAGGATTCTTACTACATAGACTCTGACGGGCGATTTTTCATAGTGGCCGATGGAATGGGAGGACACGCCGGAGGTCAAGAAGCCAGCCGGATTGCGACTGAGGCGATTCAATCTTATTTGCACGAACATTGGGAAGGGCCTGAGGATTCTCCGCTGTTGTTGGAAAAGGCTTTTTTAATTGCCAATCAAGCAATTTTGACGGATCAACTCGACCACCCCGAGCGTGCTGATATGGGTACTACTGCTGTGGTTCTGATGTTTAGGGATGAGGGCCGACCGTGGTGCGCTAATATCGGGGACTCTCGCTTGTATCGGCTGCACGGCTCTCGCTTGGAGCAGATTACTGAAGACCAGACTTGGGTGGCTCAGGCTGTGAAAAGAAAGGCCCTAACTCCTGACCAGGCTCGCAGTCATCCTTGGCGTCACGTTTTGTCCCAGTGTTTGGGCCGCGATGATTTGCGGGAGATAGATATTTTGCCGGTGGACGTGCAACCTGGGGATCGCTTGCTGCTCTGCAGCGATGGCTTGACTGAAGAACTTTCCGATCCTTTGATAGCTTCGCCTCTGAAGTCGATTCGCGCCTGCGAGGGCGCTGCAAATGCTTTAATTCAAGCAGCGAAGGATAAAGGTGGACGCGATAATATTACTGTGGTGATCGTAACGATCGACCTCAAATAAGTCGGGCACCCCCGGAAAATCTAAAATCTAAAATCTAAAATCTAAAATTGAATGACCCGCGTTATCGGTTTGATCAGCGGCACGTCGGTGGATGGCATTGATGCTGCTTTGGTGGATGTGGTCGGTTCCCAAACAGACTTGAAAGTGCAATTGGTGGCCGGCAAGACTTTCCCTTATCCTGCTAATTTGCGATCGCAAATTCTCTCGGTTTGCAGTGGCTCAGCTTTGTCAATGGCTGAACTAGCCCAATTAGATGATGCCATCGCCCAAGAATTTGCCACGGCTGCCTTGACAATACAAGCAGAATATGATAAAGCGGAGTTAATCGGCTCTCACGGTCAAACCGTCTACCACCGACCTGCTGGGAAAGCCCACACAGACAGCGCCGATGCGTTAATGGGCTACAGCTTGCAACTCGGGCGGGGCGCGCTAATTGCGGAATTGACAGGAATTACTACTGTGAGTAACTTTCGCTCAGCAGACATTGCAGCAGGGGGTCAAGGAGCACCCTTAGTGTCAATAGTTGATGCCTGCCTGCTGGCGGAACCCAACATCAGCCTCTGCATCCAAAATCTGGGGGGAATTGGCAATGTAACCTATCTTCCGGCAAGAGGAAAAGGGGGAAACAATGACGAGTCTGAGATTTTCAGTCTTGGGGATGGCATATCGGGGTGGGATACAGGCCCGGCGAATTCCCTGTTAGATTTGGCAGTACAGCACTTCTCAGGCGGCACTAAGACGATCGATGAAGGTGGAGCTTGGGCGGCATCGGGCACTCCCTGTCAAGCTTTAGTCGAGGATTGGCTCGCATCAGAGTTCTTCCGGCAAGCACCGCCGAAATCAACGGGTAGAGAGTTATTTGGTGTAGACTATTTTGACAGGTGTTTGATCGAGGCCCAAGGTTACAACCTCAGTCCTGCTGACGTGCTGGCTACTCTGACAGAACTGACTGTTGCCTCGATCGTTCACAGTTACCAAACATTTTTACCGGCTATGCCCGATCGAGTCTTACTATGCGGGGGTGGCAGCCACAATCTCTACTTAAAACGCCGATTGCAATCTCAATTGCATCCAGTGCAAGTGTTGACTACTTCTGAGGCAGGCTTGAATGTAGATTTTAAAGAGGCGATCGCTTTTGCGGTTTTAGCCGCATGGCGGGTTCGGGGCATTCCCGGTAATCTGCCTCAAGTTACTGGTGCCCGGGTACCGGTACTTTTAGGGGAAATTAACTCTTGTTGGCACAGTTGGGCGTGATAGCATAGAGTCTGAGGGACAACGGCTGTGCGTTGTTGCACCAGCATTGTAGCCAGCAGCAAAAGCATAGGAACAGCACTGTGGCTCACACGTTTTTAATGGAATCTGGCCAATGGACGCTCGAAGGAAGCTGGATTGAGCGCAATGGCGTGCCAATTACGGTTAAAGGCAAAACTTTAGTGAGCTGGAACCGAACAGATTGGTTCAGTATGGTGACAAAGCTCGTATTTCCTGGAGGCGATCGCGAAGAGATTATTTTGCAGTACCGAGGACACCTCAACAGCGATGAACGGCAGTATACTTTTGTACTCCAACACAGCGAACTCGCCCGCGTCGAGGGCGAAGGTTGGATTGCTCCCCAGTCGATCGTCCAGCGTTATTGGGTATTGGGAGACGAACGCCAGCGACGGACGGGTTTTGATACCCTTCACCGCGTTGATGATAACCGATACTACCAATCTAGTGGCATCATGTCTGGTCATTACCTGACGAGTACGATGGAAGCGACTCTCGAACGTCAGGGGGAATAACTCTTTCTAGAGTAAACATTTGCCAGTTCGAGGGTTTGATGTGAAAATTGAAGGTTTTGCTAGTCGGAGGTCGCGCTCAGATGTCCGACTAGCCCCATTGCTGTCAAACCTCATCCGCTGCAACTAAAAACAAATATATTGAATTTGTTAAAAATTTTAAGGGATTAAAAAATTAACACTTCTTATTAATAGTTATCCAATTTTTGCATCGAGGCGCGATAAATTATCTTTGCACTCTCTGTAGTGTCGATCGCCAAACTGCTTAGCTCGACTCCCCAAATAGAGTGAAATTCACAAAGAAACTGTCAAATTTTCCTCAAGTCTGTACAGAGGCCTTCTACCTTCTGCCTTCGAGTGACGCCCCATCACCCCCAACTCCTTTCCGCCTGAGGGAAGAGAGTAAGAGACGGAGGTCGCCGACTGCGACTCTTTCCTACTCAAGGCCTGGGTTAGGTTCTAAACCCCAGTGGTGTTTCAGAAAATGGCGGTACATGGTTTCCCGCAGCATCATTTGCTCGTAAAGCTTGACCAAAAACTCCTGAGCTTGTTCGCGACTCATGTCACTTACCTGTGTTTTGAAGGAACACAGGCTAAATTGCTGTTCCAAAGACAATTCTGCTGGTTGGCTCATGACTTTGACTCCTCTGTAAGTAAAGGTGACTTAAAAGTGAACACCTGGATTAACCAGATTTGTAAATTGTTTCAGCGATCAACCGTTGGTTTCGGGATGCCCGATAGCCCATCTGGCTTGAGTGTATATTACAAAAGGTAACAATTATTTGACAAAATTACCATCTGTCCCAGGAAATAACTTAGTGAGAGAGATGGCGAAATGCCTGCAAAAGTTCCTTCTGCAGGCATATACAAGTGTATCTACTTGTCAAGAGAAAAAAGGCTCAGTACGAACCAAAAGAATTGAAGCGCTTTATACCAAATCGGGTGGAGCTTCTCTCCGCCAGGGGAGAGGGGGAGATGAGGAGAGCTCGATAGCGGAAGATGGGGAGAAGGGAGAATTTCTTTTTCTCTGTTCTCCCTTCTTCCTTATTCCTTCTAACTAATTCGAGGGCCCGCCATCCTGGGGTGGAGTGGCCGCTCCGGGTCGGAAATTGGGAGCAGCGGGTGCAGGCGAAACAGGAGGAATGCCCTGATTTGCCCCAAAGTTGCTAGGCTGCCCTGGAGCGGGGAGAGGGGATTGAAACTGATTGGGATTGAACTGCTGCTGCCCTGGAGCGGGGAGAGGAGATTGAAACTGATTAGGATTGAACTGTTGCTGCCCTGGAGGCACAGGAGACTGCAGGGGTTGACCGGAATTGCCGATCGCAGGTGTTGCAGGAATCCCAGAATTGGGAAGCGAGGGATTGGGCAATGGGGAGGAAGCCGAGCTAGGAAGAGTTGCCAGGGCAACTCGATCGCCCCCTACCTCTCTCAATTTGTCTAAAACCTCGACAACTTTAGCATATCTAGCATTTTGAGGAGCGTACAGCACCATCAACCCCGTAGGATTTGTGCTTTGGAAACTCTTTAACACTCGATCGAGCTGTTGGTAATTAACAGGCAATTGATCGATATAAGTTTGCCCGAAATCGTCAATGCTGACAATCAGCATCTCTCGCATCTGCGTTTGTCCAGTCTTCGCTTTAGGCAAATCGACATTAATGGCTTGCTGGCGAGTCAGTTGCAAAGCCGCCAGGAGAAAAAAGGTCAGAATGCAAAATATCACGTCAATTAAAGGCACCAGTTCTATCCGAGCCTCTTCAGCAGGAGTATCTAAGTGAATCTTCATCAGTTCTCCTTAGTTCTAATTATTAGAAGGTGAATCTTCAGCCGGATCGGAACCTTTCAATTTCGGCTCCCGGTTCCGTTCTCCCGATTCTTGAGAATTGAGAGAACGCCTGTTCAAACCATCGGAACCAAAGGAAGAATTGCTGTGTTCTACACCGGGCGATCGACCCTTAGCATTAGCTGCCGGCCAGTATTGCCTGTAAAGCAATTCCAGTTCATTTCCAGCTTTGCGAAATATTTTTGCCTGGTTGAACAAAAAAGCTTGAAATATCCGATAAAACGCCAAGGTAAAAATTGCTACTACCATCCCTGTAGCAGTCGTGATCAGCGCCTCGCTAATCCCCAAAGTTACGCCCGTTGTTGCCGACGTGCCGATGTCGCCCAGACGGATAGAGCTGAGCGAGTTAATCAAGCCCAAAACTGTTCCCAGCAAGCCCAGCAAAGGGGCTAGAGCGATCGTAGCTTCTAATATTTTGTCGCCGCGACGCATCGAAGCCAGCTCTTCATCGGCTGCGGCTTCGAGTGCGAGTCGAAATAAATCGGGTTCGGGATTGTACAGTCGCAGTGGTGCAGAAAGAAATCGCCCGATCGGCTGTCGATTAGCTTGTCTGGCAATCTCGTTAGCCGCCCCCCAATCGCTGCGAGCCGCTTCCAGAATACGGTTAACTATCTGCTTTTCTTTGCTCAGGAGGCTCGCCCAAAACCACAAGCGCTCGATAATTGTACTCAAAGATAGAATCGATAACACCAACAGGGGCCACATGGCGGGGCCGCCTTTTTGAAACAGTTCTTGAATATTCACAGTATTTTTACTCCTGCATAACCGGCTTAGCTTTGCTTCTGTTGTACTTTTTTTAACAAATTTAAGGCCATTTAATTTTAGCTATTAATGTACTGTGTTCCGGGGCCGATAGACCGATCGCGATCGACTATTTCCTCAAACCTCTTCTAAGTCGTCTTGACACCTATCTTGCAGCGACTGATGTTGAAGGCGGCGGGAAGAGCGCCGATACTTTTTAGTTTGCAGCTTCGGTTCGTATTGCTGCGTACCATCCGACTTAGTTTGCTGCTTCAAACTCGCCTCGGCACTACTAGAGTTTTGCTCTTGTTGCTGGCGGACGATCGCCTCTTCGAGAAACTGCAAGTAATACTCATAGCGCTCCCAATCGCCCCGCACCACACAGTTAGGCTCACTTCGGTGCGAACAGTCGCTAAACTGGCAGCTACCCAAAGCCAGCCTCTGGCGCGCTTCTGGGAAATATTCAGCTAACTCGGACGGATCGCATTCTAGAGCTGGTTGATTGAACCCCGGAGTATCTGCCAAGAGTCCACCGCCGGGGAGTTCAAATAATTCTACGTGGCGAGTCGTGTGGCGCCCGCGGCCGAGTTTGCCGGAAACAGCGTTCACTCGCAGATTCAAGGCCGGAATCAGTTGGTTGATCAAGCTGGACTTGCCGACCCCAGAAGGGCCGCAAATTATCGTTATTTTCCCTTGGATGTGACCCTGAAGCAAGTTCGGCAACGGACTTTGTACAGGATTTAACGGATGTAATGGATAGACCGAATTTGCCAGCAGGGGTTTATCCTCAGAAGGCAAGAGGGAATTATCTATTTTGTCCGATAAAGGTTGGGAAGCTACTTTTTCTACAGAAACTTCATTTTGAAAATTAGCGGCAGCTTCCTGGACTCCTAAGCCGCTACGGACGCTAATAAACATTGGTTCGTAGCCCCAGCCTGACAGCCGATCGCGCCACTGTTCCAACTCATCGGGGGTGACCAAATCGCATTTGTTCAGGCACAAACTTACCTCTAAACCTGTAGATTCGGCCTTGACTAAAAACCGAGTTAATGAGGCCGGGTCTAAGTCGGGTTCAGCGAGGGCAAAAACAAGGAGAATGCGATCGGCATTAGCTACAGGCGGGCGGTTGAGTTCTGTTTGGCGCGGGAAGACTTCAGAAATTGCACCCCGGCGGTCAGTCCAGTCCGGTTCGTCTACCACCACGCGATCGCCCACCATCACCTGTTGACCAATTTTTTTCAGTCGAGTGCGGCGAGTGCACAGGAGAATTAGAGAATCAGCAAGGGGGGCATTTTTCCCGTCAATGGAGACTTCGGGATCTAACCTCACTTGGTAGAAGTTAGCCTGAACAGCAATTACAGTACCCACGATCGAGGGCGAATTCAGGCTCATCCTGCTTCCTTATGTTCGGGGCGCTGTACTTTCATTGAAAAAAAGCCCGACTCCGGCTCATCAGCGACAAATTGCGTTTCGAGAATCTGGTAGCCTTCCATTTTGAGACTATCGGGTACTTGTTCGATCGGCTCCCCAGCATCCAGCCACACCTCCAAAACAGCACCCGGTGCCATTTGCTCCAAGCGCAGTTTAGTGCGGACAAAATTCAGAGGACACGGAGTACCACGCAGATCGATTTTGGCATCTGGGGATTTGGGATTTTCAATTGTGGATGTTGAATTCATAATGTTTTTTGCAATCTCAAATCCTGAAAGCCTTAGTTTTTTAAACAAGTTGCCTGGAAACTGGAGAATCTAAAATTTTGTTTCCAATTGGACACAGATTATTTTTTCTGGAAAAAATGTGCGCAATTGCGCACATTTTTTTGACCGCTACTGAAACCCCATGTCCCGGAACCGTCCCACCTGCCATTTTTGTGAGCAATTGCACACAATTTTTTGACAGGTACTAAAACAAATTGCCGGGGAATCCTCAAACAGGAAAATTTGACACCAATTGGTGTCAAAAATTGCTTATTTCTGAAACAAATTGCCCAGAAACCCTTCTATACCGCCTTTACCGGTACGATCGCCCTTCAGCTTAGCAAGCTGCATCAGCAACTCCCGTTCCTCAGCCGTCACCTTAGTCGGAATGTCAATAGACACCGTAATCAAATGATCGCCACGACTGACTGGATTTCCCAACCGAGGCACCCCTTTTTTCTCCAAAGTCAAAACAGTATTTGCCTGAGTTCCCGTAGGAATTAACAATTCCGTCGGCCCGTCTACGGTTTCCACTTCCAACCGGCACCCCAAAATTGCTTGCAAATAACTAATTTTAACTTCCGAGCTAACGTTAGTGCCGTCGCGCTTAAATAGCGGGTCTTCATTCACCGCCAAGAACACGTAAAGATCCCCGGGCGGCCCGCCCAGTTTGCCGGCATCCCCTTCATTGGAAACGCGCAAGCGAGTACCGTTGTCAACCCCAGCCGGAATTGTGATTTTCAGCTTTTTCATCACTTCTTTCTGGCCTCGGCCCCCACAAGTTTCGCACTTATCCTCAATCACTTGCCCGGTGCCGTTGCAAGTGGGGCAAACAGAAACTTGAGTAAAGCTGCCGAAAGGAGTGCGGGTAGCGCGTCGGACTTGACCGCTGCCGGTACAAGTCGAGCAAGTTTGGGGTCTGGTTCCCGGTTTCGCGCCAGTCCCGGTGCAAGTTTCGCAGGTTTCTAGATGCTTGATGCGAAGTTCTTTTTCGCCACCAAACACTGCTTCCCGAAAGTCCAGCCGCAAATCCAGGCGCAAATCGTCTCCGCGCACCGGTCCGCTGCGCCTGCGACCTTGCTGTTGTTGGCCGACACCTCCCTGAAAACCCTGAAAGAAGCTTTCAAAAATATCGGCAAAGCTGTCACCAAAGTCTTGGAACCCAGGTGCGCCTGCACCGCTGACCCCTGCTTCGCCGAAACGGTCGAAACGGGCGCGGGTTTCTGGTTCTGAGAGTACCTCGTAGGCGCGGTTAATTTCTTTAAACCGCTCCTCGGCACCGGATTCTTTGTTGACATCTGGATGGTACTTGCGAGCTAGGCGGCGGTAAGCACGCTTAATTTCTTCTTTGTCTGCGCTGCGAGAAACGCCTAATATTTCATAGTAATCACCGGCCATAGAGCTGCTTGCCTGGAGGTAAATAACAAAAAGTGTACGAAAAAGAAACGGGCGACCTTTCCTGAAATTACAGATTAAAAATCAAAAATTCTCATTGTTAATTTTTAACTTTTAATTTTTAGCTTTTCAGTTTTAAAGGAAAGGATTCATATCATCAACTTCTGGTTCGGGAACCTTCTGTTTTTGTTTTGACTGTGGATTTGACTGTGGACTTGGCTGTGGATTTGACTGTGGACTTGGCTGTGGATTTGACTGTCGTTTTGACTGTCGCTCCGGCTTTGATTCCGGCTTTGATTCCAGCTTTGATTCCGGCTTTGGTTCCGGCTTTGGTTCCGGCTTTGGTTCCGGCGCCACCAGCAGCTCTTCTTTCAGCAAAATGCTGTCGTCGTCCGCTTTAACCTCTTCTGGTTCTGATGATTCTACTTCTGACATCATCTCGCTTTCAACAACAGCTCCTGACGGGGCTACCCCGCTGCGGGCTTGGTCGTAGACTGCTGTCCCCAGCGAGTATAGCAGTTGCTTGAAAGATTCGATTGCGGGCGTGAGTTCCTCGACTGTGATGTCGGGGTTAGTCATGGCTGCCCGCAAGGCTGCTGCGGCTGTTTCCGCTTCGGCCTTGAGCTCGTCACTCAGCAGTTGCGTGTTGGTTTTTAAAGTTACACCACAATTATAGACGAGGGAGTCAGCTTGATTTTTGAGTTCGACGAGTAGAGCGCGCTTGATGTCCTCGTCGGCGTAAAGTTCGGCTTCTTGTCGCATCCGCTCGACTTCGGTTTCGCTCAATCCCCCTGTATTGGAAATTTGGATGCTTTGTTCTTTTCCGGTTCCCTTGTCTTCAGCAGCGACTTTGAGAATCCCGTTGGCATCGATTTCAAAGGTAACTTCGATTTGAGGTACGCCACGGGGAGCTGGGGGAATGCCTTTGAGCAGGAACTTGCCGAGACTTTTATTGTCTTTAACCAATGCCCGCTCGCCTTGGAGTACGTGAATTTCTACCGAGGTTTGCCCGTCTGCCGCCGTGCTGTACATTTGCGATCGGCTGGTGGGAATAGTTGTATTGCGCTCGATTACTTTGGTAAACACCCCGCCCAAGGTTTCGAGCCCCAGGGAGAGTGGCGTCACATCGAGCAGCAGCAAGTCTTTGACTTCACCGCCCAACACCCCGGCTTGAATTGCCGCGCCTACCGCTACAGCTTCGTCGGGATTGACGGATTTATCGGGAGAAACGCCCCCAAAATACTTGCTAATTGCCTTTTGAACTGCCGGAATTCGGGTTGACCCTCCCACTAAAATAATCCTGTCAATGTCTTTGGGGGTCAAACTTGCGTCTTTGAGGGCTTGAGTCACCGGATCGATCGTCGCTTGCACCAAATGAGCCACCAGTTTTTCAAACTGAGCTTTGGAGAGTTCCATTTCCAAATGCTTCGGCCCTTTCTCGTCAGAGGAGATGAAGGGCAAATTGATTGAGGTGGATTCGCGGTTGGAGAGTTCGATTTTGGCTTTTTCGGCAGCTTCTCGGAGGCGCTGCAAGGCCATTTTGTCTTGTGAGAGGTCACTGCCTTCTTGAGTGCGGAAAGCTTCTACCAGCCACTGGACTATGCAGTCGTCAAAGTCATCTCCTCCGAGATGGTTGTTACCGGAGGTAGCGTTGACTTCAAAAATTCCGTCTCCCAGTTGCAGGATCGAAACGTCAAAAGTACCGCCGCCTAGGTCAAAGACCAAGATTTTCTGTTCTATATTTTGCTTGTCCAGCCCGTAGGAAAGGGCTGCCGCCGTCGGTTCGTTGACGATCCGCAGGACTTCTAGGCCGGCGATCGTACCGGCGTCTTTAGTAGCTTGCCGTTGGGCGTCTGTGAAGTAGGCTGGCACTGTAATCACGGCTTGGGTAACAGTTTGTCCCAAATAAGCTTCAGCATCTTGCTTGAGCTTTTGGAGTACCATTGCCGAGATTTCTTGGGGAGTGTGAACCTTGTTCCGAATTTGGACGTTAACCGTGTCGTCTTTGCCTTTTATGCAGGTATAGGGAGTTCGCGATCGTTCTTCTTCCGTGTCGTCCCACCGCCGTCCGATAAATCGTTTGATACTGTAGACAGTATTTACAGCATTAGTTACAGCTTGCCGCTTTGCCAATTGACCTACTAAGCGATCGCCCGCCTTGCCGAATCCTACTATACTCGGAGTTGTGCGGCCGCCCTCGGAATTGGCGATCACGACGGGTTTACCGCCCTCTAACACAGCTACGCAACTGTTAGTTGTGCCTAAGTCAATTCCAATAATTTTTCCCATAGCGCCTCATAAAACTTTGTGGGATGTTTGGAAATCTCCAACTACAGGTTGGGAGAGGAAAAACGACTCAGCTTGTTTAAACAAGCATTCCCCGACTAGATTTGTAGGAAATAAACTTGATGTCCTCAAGCAATATCAAAGACTGATAAAAACATTTTTCAGAATTTTTGGCTCAAGCGCTGACCTGCTTTTAGTCATCTTTAATTAAGAAGTTGGTGAGTCTGCCACCTTGGAACCCCCGAATTCTATTCGGGGGTCAGTGACTTTGAGGAATGCAGTAGCTTGTATCCCGATTAACCTTCTGAACTATCGGGATTTTCATCTGAGGCTACCACAGATAGCCCAGCCGCTGCAACTTTCACTTTGGCGTGCCGCAAGACGCGATCACCCAGAATGTAGCCGCGTTCTAGTTCTTGGATAATTGTTCCTTCCTCGTGTTCGTCAGTTGGCTCACTCAGCAGAGCCTCGTGGAGGTTGGGGTCAAACTGTTCGCCTTCGGGGCGCATCGGAGAAACCCCGATTTGCTTGAGGCCGTCTACCATTTGCTTGTAAACGCTTTGGTAGCTTTTGTGAATGTTCATTTCGCCATCGGTTTGCGGCTTGATGTGCGATCGAGCGCGCTCGAAATTATCAATTACCGGCAACAGGGGTTTGATGGTGAGACACCTTGCCTGTAAATCTAGCTCTTCTTTTTCCTTTTGGGTGCGCCTGCGGAAGTTCTCAAAATCTGCGGCTAGGCGGAGATTTTGATTTTTCAGCTCTTCTATTTGAGCGGATGCGGCTTGCAACTGAGTTTTTAAAGCCTCTTTTTCATCGTTTGCCTGGGCCAGCTCCTTCTTCCAAGGCTCCGCCGCGTCTGCAGTCGGACTGTTGGTTGAACTGCCGGTGACGGTAGGCCCCGATGCGTTTGCTGGGGTGCGATCGCCCTGAGCGCTTTGATAAGCTCGAGCAAGTTCGAGCTCCCAATCCGCCGATTCGTTCGAGTTTCCTGATGCCGCCGGATTTTCGCTTGCCATTGGCGAACCCTCTGGGGTGGTTTCCCCAGTTGAGTTAGGATCTTGATCTTGCTGTTTTTCCTCGTCAATCATAAAAGCTGCGCGACAGAACCCTATCAATTCTAGCAGATACAGTTAACGCGGTAAATCTAGAGGACTGGAATTTACGGTGTATGGCACAATGTGAAAAGAGGAAATTTTGCCAGCTCTGGATACATTGCTCAAAGCTTTCCATAAAATATTCAACGATCCGCTTAGATATTTACGTATAATATGGCAGCAATGGGGGCAACCCAACGTTTGTTGGTTCCTCATTTTTAATTAACGCGATCGCATTGAAAACACTTTTTATAAGTCTATTTTGCTGTCAACTCTATTACAACATTTCCCCCTTAGAAGGCTGGATGTTTCAAGGTTTGCTTAAAACGAGAGAAACTTAAATTTATCATCGGTCAGGCTGTTTGAGTCGCAAGCTGACGCTGGCATTTTTTACCCTTTGCTGAGTTTCCCCAGTCGGGAGAAAGAGGAATTTGTATTGAGTGACTAAGTAGTGATATGTGTGCTTGTGTAACTCAGACACTAGGTTTTTAATCTTGATGCGAATTGGGGCTGTGGTTTGGCTGATTCGAGAACGCCGAAGTTGCTTGAAGTCGCGAATTTTTGCGATTCAAATGATAGACATTAGCGGGGATCGCGGAGGTGCTCATCTGTAGATTAGATTGATATCTAATTTGCTTCTTTCCAACATTTGTGAACCGTTAAGCTTACGTGACAAAGGTTCAGACATTAAAGTAGAATTAAAGTAATATTTACTGATCCCAAACTAGAGTGGCTCAAAATTTGCCCTGGGACTGATGCCAGGGTAAGCGCATCTAATTTGGTAGTTAAAAATACAGATAATTTGGCACATTTATATAATCACAGATATCGTTTGAGGAGCGAAGATGTTATCTAGTAGACTGGTGAGTACAAAGTTTCTATCTTACTTAGCAGGTCGGTCTTATGGCATCAGGTTTCACCTCTGACAAACACAGGATTAAAAGGTCAAAAAAATTGAGTATAGCTCAGGCAACTGAACTGACAGAAAAAATGGCATTAGTATTTGCCCAAATCAAAGACCCCCGTGTAGCAAGAACCCGTGTTCATGTATTAACAGATATTTTAATTATCGGAATATTGTCAGTGATTGCAGGAGGTAACGGATGGGAAGACATGGAAAATTATGGAGTAAGTAAAGGTGAATGGTTGGAGCAGTTTTTAGCTTTACCAGGAGGTATCCCGAGTGCGGACACATTTCGACGAGTCTTTGAACGCATTAATCCCAAAGTATTTGAGCAATGCTTTCGACGTTGGATAGAATCAATAGTTGAGGTAGCAGGAGCGCAGGTAATTCCCATTGACGGCAAGACCCTTAAAGGCTCATACGATCGAGAGCAAGGCAAATCCGCTTTACATCTAGTTAGTGCCTGGTCGAGCGAATATCGTTTGGTTTTAGGACAAGTAAAGGTGGCAGATAAATCAAATGAAATTACCGCAATTCCTGCATTATTAGAGTTATTAGACATGGCCGGATGTATTCTTACGATTGATGCCATGGGTACACAAACAGCAATCGCCTCTCAAATTTTTCACGCCCAAGCTGATTATATCTTAGCACTTAAAGGCAATCATCCTACACTTTATGGACAAGTAAAAAACTGGTTTGAACAACAATTATCTCACGGATTTGAAGGTACGCTCCATAGTTATGACCAACGGGTAGAACGAGGTCATCATCGCACTGAAAAACGTTCCTGTTGGTGCGTCCCTCTTTCTCAATTGCCAACTTTACATCACCAAAACGATTGGGTCGGTCTTCAATGTGTTGTCATGGTAGTCCGGGTCAGACATCTATGGAATAAAACCACCCGTGAAGTTCAGTTCTATTTAACGAGTTTGTCGTGTAATGCCCAGCGAGTAGCACAAGCTATCCGCCTGCATTGGGGTATTGAAAATAGTCTGCATTGGACTTTAGATGTTACCTGGAATGAAGATGCTTGTCGCGTCCGTACAGGTCACGGACCACAAAACTTAGCACTGCTGCGACGCCTGGCTCTTAATGCTTTAAACCTGGAGCAATCTTATAAACGTAGCAATCTTCAAAAATCCCATCGGGCTGCTATGGATAATAACTATATGCTGACTGTTCTGGCTGGTTGTTTATTTCCACATGATGATGCCTCAAGACCCTGTTGTCAATAGACTTTGAGATGCGCTTACCCTGGGACTGATGCAGCCGACGACAGAGCCGTGACCGATCGCAGATAATTAATCAAAATATATTTCAAAAGGGCGATCGACACTTTCGTAAAAGCTATCATCACACAACCTAGCTAATCTTTAACCTAGTAAAGCTAACCGCGCCACCACGGGCGCTGTAATTTGACCAAACAATTGGGGAAAATAGAAGAGCGTGGGAAGGCGACACACCCCGCCCCGCTTTGGTACCCCGGTACGGGGAATCCCCAAGTGATGTGCCCTGACGCTATAACGAGAGTATCCCGCAAGTTAATCAGGTAAGTAAGCAACTTAGCAGTTAACGAATAAGATGTGATTGCAAGCACCCGCAAATCCCTCCCAGGTCTCGTCACTGTGTGGACGCAAGTTAAAGGGGACTACGAGCTTACACTTTACATATAGGGATTGAGCAAGAACATGATAGCTGATCCATAAGCAAAGAATACGGGGGTTAAAACCCCGCGTTGGTTTTCCTCTCAGCACTGTTTGTGACTGAGTTTCCCACCTATTGAGTGTTTTTTATGACTAGCACATCCCCGCCTCGCTCCAACACATCCATAGTTTCTGTGAGCCAATTTACTCCGGCTCTCAACAAGATGATTCAGTCGGGTTACGTCAACGGCGACCAACTGAAGCAAGCTCAAATTGAATGCCAGAAGTCGGGCAAGCGGTTGACGGAGGTATTAGAAGCACTTACCGGGCAGCCGTTACCCCCAGAATTGCTGCGACTTTACAAGAAGCAGCAGATGTTTGAACGGAAGATAGTCTACGGGGTTGAAGCATTTGACCCGGAGATGAGCGAAATGTCTAACGAGCAACTCGGAGTTATGCTCGACGCATTGAAGATTTCGATCGACATTTGTCACCAAGGTCGGTTTTTACCCGTAGCGAAGACTGAAACTGAGCCTGCGGCCGTTTTAGTAGCCATGGTAGATCCCGACAACCTCAATGCCATAGAAGATTTGCGGCGGATTTTACAGCCTCACGGCTTGGCTTTGCAGCGACGGGTGATTACGCCAGACGACTATCAGGACATAACTTCTGCCTATCAAGAGGACCAAGTTAAGGTAGCAGCCAAAATGGCAGCAGCCGAAAAGCAGAGAAAGATGGATTTAGGGGAGGGAGATTTTGGCGAACTCTCGCTAGAAGAGGAGAGTGCCGACCAAGAAGACCTAGCTAATACCTTGGACGATGCTGAGGCCGCTCCGGTAATTAAGGCGGTCAATATCATTTTGGCTAAAGCTCTTTCGGAAAAGGTGTCTGACATCCACGTAGAACCTCAAGAAGAGTTCATGCGGATTCGGATGCGGAAAGACGGGGTGCTGCAAGAGTATTTCCGGTTTCCCAAGCAGGTAGTCGCATCGATTACCGCTCGTTTCAAGATTATTGCCAACCTGGATATTGCCGAACGCCGACAAGCTCAAGACGGCCGCATCCGCCGGGTATTTGAGGGACGCACGGTCGATTTTCGGGTGAACAGCTTACCTTCGCGGTACGGCGAAAAAATCGTGCTGCGGATTTTGGACAGTTCCAGCACTCAGTTGGGCTTGGGTTTGTTAATCTCCGACCAGGAAACTCTGGCTTTAGTCCGAGAGAGTGCTAGCCGTCCGTTCGGACTGATTTTGGTGACGGGGCCGACGGGTTCGGGCAAGTCAACTACTCTCTACTCGATTCTGGCGGAACGGAACGATCCGGGGGTTAATATCAGTACGGCGGAAGACCCGATCGAATATGCTTTGCCAGGAATTACCCAATGTCAAGTAATTCGGGAAAAAGACTTGACTTTTTCCAACATTCTGCGGGCATTTTTGCGGCAAGACCCTGACGTGATGCTGGTGGGGGAAACCCGGGACAAGGAAACAGCCAAAACGGCTCTGGAAGCTGCTTTGACGGGACACTTGGTGCTGACGACGCTGCACACGAACGACGCGGCCGGGGCGGTCGCGCGTTTGGCCGAAATGGGCGTAGAACCGTTCATGGTTTCGGCCGCTCTGTTGGGCGTGTTGGCTCAACGTCTGATGCGGCGCGTTTGCGACAAATGCTGCATTCCTTACCAGCCAACTGCCGCAGAACTCGGCAAGTACGGTCTGTCGGCTTCTCAAGAAATTGATCTAACTGTTTACAAAGCCAACACTGTACCGGTGGAGGAAAGGAAGGAACTCGCAGAACGCGAGCAACTTTGTACCAAGTGCGGCGGCCTAGGCTACAAAGGACGGGTAGGGGTTTACGAGTTCCTGAAAAATACTGAGCGGCTTCAAACTCTGATCACTCAAGGAGCTCCCACAGAGCAAATTAAGGAAGCAGCAGTAGAAGAAGGGATGAAAACGTTGTTGGCTTACAGCTTGCAGTTAGTGCGGGAAGGTGCGACTACTTTTGAAGAAGTCGAGCGGGTGACGTTTACAGATTCTGGGCTGGAGGCTGAATTGAAGGCCAAACGCAAGCAGGGACTTACCTGCAAAACTTGTCGGGCGGAATTGAAGCCGGAGATGCTGGATTGTCCGTACTGCTTGACACCACGCTTTTTGGATTGATTCAGCAGTTAACTGTTGACTGTTAACTGAGCTAGATTGGTCAATAACTATCAATTTGATCGAGGAGAGGTATCTATGGGTCTGATGATTGAAGACGTACTGGAGTCCCTGGTAGAGCAAGGGGGTTCGGACATACACATCCAAGCGGGCGCGCCTATATTCTTCCGAGTCAGCGGTAAACTAACTCCTCAGACGCAATACGGCGACATTCTGTCTGCTGAGGAAGTGCAGATTCTAATTTTCCAAATGCTCAACAATATGCAGCGCAAGCAGTTGGAAATGGAGTGGGAACTCGACTGCGCTTACGGCGTTCGGGGATTGGCTCGGTTTCGCGTCAATGTCTACCGGGAGCGGGGTGCTTGGGCTGCTTGTATGCGGGCTCTGGCTTCTAAGATTCCTAATGCAGATGCTTTAGGCGTGCCACAGATTTTGCGGGATCTGACGGAAAGACCCAGGGGTATGCTGTTGGTGACGGGACAAACGGGTTCCGGGAAAACTACTACGATGGCGGCTTTGTTGGATCTGGTCAACCGGACGCGGGCGGAACACATTCTCACAGTTGAAGATCCGATCGAATACGTGTTTCCTAATATCAAGAGTTTGTTTCACCAGCGCCAAAAGGGCGAAGATACTAAGAGCTTTGCTAATGCGCTGAAAGCTGCTTTGCGCGAAGATCCTGATGTAATTCTGGTGGGGGAAATGCGGGACTTGGAAACGATCGGTCTGGCAATTTCGGCGGCAGAAACGGGTCACATGGTGATGGGAACGCTGCACACTAATTCGGCTGCTGCAACGATTGATCGGATTTTGGACGTGTTCCCGCCCATTCAACAACCCCAAGTTCGCGCCCAGGTGTCTAACTCTTTGGTGGGAATTTGCAGCCAAAATTTGGTAATAAAAGTTGGGGGCGGCCGCTGTTGCGCTATGGAAATCATGGTAAATACTCCAGCTATGGCTAACTTGATCCGGGAGGGCAAAACTCCCATGATTTACTCCCAAATCCAAATGGGGGCAAAATTGGGTATGAGGACGATGGAAATGGCTCTCGCTGAACTTTACAAGAGCGGTAAAGTCACTTGGGAATCGGCAATGGCCAAGGCTTCTAAGGCTGACGAACTCGAACGCTTGATCGGCCCGGCACCTGTTGGTGGCGCCAAGGTAGGAGCTCATTAATTCAGTCTGCAGTCATTAGTCAGGAGTCAGCAGGCTGAATTAATGACTGATGACTGATGAGTCATAACTTTTAATAAATTTTCAGAGGTGAGCTGTGGCTACCAACGTTATCCGCCAAAAACCGAAAGGTGGCTTTGATTTCAGTAAGATTCAGGAGCAAATTGAGTATAACCTTACCAGTCTTACTGTTAAGGATATGGCTATTTTTGCTCGTCAGTTTGCGGCTATGTTTAATGCAGGGGTGGCGATCGTGAGATGCCTTTCCGTGCTGCACGAACAGTGTTCTAATGCTAAGCTGAAGCGAGCGCTCAGGAGCATGAATGCTGACGTGCAGGAGGGGATAAACTTGGCAGAGGCGATGGCTAAGTTTCCTGATGTTTTTGACCAACTGTTTATCAGTATGGTGGCGGCGGGAGAAGTCGGCGGGGTGCTAGATGAAACCCTAGACCGTCTGGCGGTGATGATGGAAAAAAATCACAAGACGGAGGCGGAAATTAATTCGGCGATGTCTTATCCGAAGACTGTGTTCTTTATTGCGATCGTGATTTTTTTCGCAATGACCATATTCTTGCTACCAACTTTCGCTAAAATATTTAAGGATATTGGTGCCGACTTGCCGACTTTTACGCTGATAATGTTGGGAATTAGTGCATTTTGTACGGCTTGGCCTCCCATTCAACAGATAACAGTTATTGGGGTGATTATAGCGCTCAAAATTGCCTTCGATATGTACTACAAAACTCCAATGGGTCACCTACAAATTGATAAGATTGCGCTGAAATTGCCGATTTTTGGAGATTTGATCGAAAAATCGGCGGTGGCTCGGTTTTGCGTGATATTTGGGTCGCTGACGCGATCGGGCGTGCCGATTCTCAATTCTTTGGAAATTGTGCGAGATGTGGCGGGGAATCAGGCGATATCTAATGCGATCGAATATGCCAGGCAGGAAATTCAAAGTGGCGGCATGATCAGTATTGCTTTGCAAGAACAAGCTGTTTTTCCGTCTTTGGCTATTCAAATGATGGCAATTGGCGAGGAGACAGGGGAACTTGACAAGATGCTGATGAAAGTTGGCGCTTTCTACGAAACGGAAGTGGAAGAAGCAGTAAAAGGACTTACCAGTATGCTAGAACCTCTGATGATTGTGGTCGTCGGTGGTATCGTAGGTTCGATTTTGCTGTCGATGTATCTGCCGATGTTCTCCGTGTTTGAGAAGCTGTAAAAAAGAGCTAATTAGTTATTAGTGATGAGTTAGTAGCAGCAATTAACGCATGACCAATGACTATTTCAATCGTCCCCAGGCTCTGCCTGGGCAGACCTTTGGAGGAGGCACATCCTCGATTAAAAGGAGAAGACGGAGGCTCTTCCTCCAAATCTTCATTAAGCTGTCGCGCATTTAAATTGCATATTCGAGGCGGGCGGGACACCCCACTCATTGTTTGATGGTTTTTTGACATACAATTTAAATGCCGTAACAGCTTACCAGGGTCTTCCCATTGGTGGCAACTTACGAAAATGTCACAAAAGTCAAGTAGGATAGGCATACAGATTTAACTGCTGCCTAATCCTGGCTTTAGACTCCAGGGTAAACGAATCTTAATTTGGCGTTGCTGAAGTGAGGTACGATTAGACGACGGTCGCTGGCAGTTCAGGTCGAATAGCCTTTAAATCAAAGTATCTAAATGATTACTTGAATATGAAATGGGAACGTCCGAGAATTTGAGGAGCGTGAATTAGTAAACGAATCGAATGTTTGAGCATTTCTTCGGATTTAGAATAACAAAGAGTTTTTCTATTTAAGCGAGTAAAATAATGTCGGAGTCTTGTTTTTTCACCTTCAACTGCAAGTCATCTAAGTTTGAGAGATGATTTGGCTACCATCGGGAATAAAGATTGGATAAACTTTTGGGCCATATGTTACGTAAAAATAGCATTTCCATTTCTCAAAGCTCTCCCATAAAGGTTTAAATGTTTGAGTACTATGATTCCCTAAAACCCATCCTAAAATACCTGCTTTGAAGTGGTCTACTGCTGTCGCCAGCCAGATACAAGTTTTTTTTGAGCCAATAAATTTTTTTTCTAATTCATCTAGTTCTCCGACATCGGGAATTGTGTCTGGTTCCTAAGCCTCTGGCCGAAGTTCTCCCAGCTATTTGACCCAATTAATTAGGGCTTGCTGAAAAAGTAAGAAAACAGCATTTAGAAAGATGAATGAACTCGCGAATCCCTTGATAATATAAGCTT
>NZ_JAUBSB010000039.1:0-62223 GCF_036702135.1 Microcoleus sp. LAD1_D3
TGTCAGACTACTTCGGTAGCAAATCCCGATGAAGCGTCAAGAATCACCGCTCCTTTAGGACGGTGAGCATTTCAAAAGATTTGCTATTCACCCGCTTTCAGGAAGAAATCGGGTTTTTTTGTCAAGTTTTGAGGATCTCGACCGATCGAGCTTGTACAGTTCTGTGCCCCATATTTAGTGCAGATTGTCAAATATATTAACCTTTAACCCTAAATCTGAATCCTGTTGTATATTCGTAGTCTGTTGATATATTCCGACACGTCAGTACACAACCTATGGTTCGAGAATTAGAGCGATCGAGTGCCAGCGAGAAACGCAACCTGTCCGATTTCCCCGAAACAGCACCCGCAGCCAATCCAGTATTTTTTAGGACTTACAGCCGCCGTACCGAGACGGGAAGGGAGACTTGGGCCCAAGTGTGCGATCGAACAGTCAAGGGGCTGCAAAAGCTGGGAAACCTCACCCCCGAAGAAACACAACTGCTGCACCGGATGCAAAACCAGCTCAAAACCCTCGCTTCAGGCCGCTGGCTGTGGGTAGGGGGCAGCAAATGGATCGAACAACCAGAGAATTTTTCCGGCGCATATAATTGCTCCTCAACAAATATTCTCGACTGGCGTTCCTTTGGCTTGTTAATGGACTTGGCGATGATGGGCTGCGGCACTGGGGCAGTCTTGGAACCACAATATATCAACCAACTGCCGCCGATCCGCAACCGTTTAACCCTAACCATGCAAGGCGAAATTGGCTCTACACCCGCCCAGTCGCGCCGTCAAGAAACAGAAGTAAAAATAGCAGAAAAAACCGCAACTATTTATGTCGGAGATTCTCGCCAAGGTTGGGTAAACTCCTATCAAACTTTGCTGGAATTATCCACAGATGAAAGATTTGCCGGAGAAGTTCAAGTATTCATAGATTTGAGCGACGTTCGCCCCGTGGGAGAACCTTTAAAAGGTTTTGGCGGAGTAGCCAATCCGGTGAAATTGCCCGACCTTTATCAGCGCTGCGCCGCAATTTTGAATAAAGCTTTAGGGCGGCAGTTAAATTCAGTTGAATGCTGCGTGTTGATTGATGAAGCAGCGGTCACAATTGTTGCTGGCAATATTCGCCGAAGCGCGGGAATTCGTCAGTTTTCTTTCGATGACGAACTAGGGGCAAATGCTAAAAATAATTTGTGGCAACAAGATGAAAGCGGCAACTGGAGAATAGATCCAGAACGCGATGCCCTTCGGATGGCCAACCATACGCGAGTTTTCCATACCAAACCTACACTAGAAGAATGTATTGATGCTGTCCGCAAACAGTATTACAGCGGCGAAGGTGCGATTCAATGGGCCGGCGAAGCTGTAGCTCGATCTAATGTTGATTTACTTTCAACACCGAGTCTTAAACTTGAGTTTTTGAAAGCTTACGACGAAGGAAAAGCTAAAGATTGGTTGCAGGAACGCTATCCTAATATGACTGCGGAAGAATTAGAGCATCGGTTAGTCCGCATGGGCTTAAACCCGTGTGGTGAAATAATCGGCTCTAATTTTCATTGTGTCAGTGGCGACACTCTGCTAATTACTAGAGATGGACTGCATCAAATAAAGGACGTTGTTGGAACTGAAATCGAAATTTGGAATGGTAAAAAATGGAGTTCAGTCACACCATTTCAGACAGGGAGTGATACTTGTGGCGGGCGACGCAAACTTTATCGTGTAAAGTTTGGTGATGGTACTTATCTGGATGCCACAGAATATCATCGTTTTTTTGTCAAGGATCGCTTTGGTAAAGTTTACAAAGAAGTTCAAACCAAAGACTTGATGGATACAAGTCGATATAGCATTCATACTGAACCTTTTACAATTCAGTATGAAGATGGCATGAATATCGATTCAAGTTATGCTTACACTTTGGGTGTGGCTGTAGGAGATGGAACTACAGACCAAAATGACAATGCAAAAGTTCGACTTTACGAACAAAAAATGGCATTGTCAGTGGCAGGAAATAAGTCTCCTGAAAGAAGCTATGACTATTTACCTGCTTTTACCGATGTAACTAACTTGAGCTTTTCTGGAGAGTTGCTGAAAAGTTTGAAAGTTAACCCAGAAGCACTAAATGTAATTGCGAGCTGGAATCGGCAAGCAATTTTACATTTTATTGCTGGATTAGCTGATACGGACGGCTCGAATACCCACAGTAATGGTATCAGAATTTATATTTCTGACCGCGATCGCGCTTTCAGAGTTCAGTTACTTTTGACTAAATGCGGTATTCGTTCGTCGCTAAATCTTTGCGCTCATCAAGGGTCAATTACTAATTACGGTGTCCGAAGTCGGGATTTGTACTACTTGCAAATTACTGACTGTGGTGAAATACCTTGTCAGCGGTTAGATGTGAGCAAAGGGACGAATGCTAAAGGCAAAGGTAAATGGCAAGTCGTCAGAAGTGTCGAAGAATTACCAGGATTGCACGATACTTACTGCTTCAACGAACCAGAGTTTCATAAGGGAGTTTTCGGCAATACCCTAGCTGGAAACTGTAATTTGGCGGAGGTTCACCTCAATCAACTTGACCCTTACAACTTCAAAGAACAAGAGGAAGCTTTCACCGCCGGAGCTCTATCTGTAGCGGTACTTCTCAATCACAAATTTCTTGAACCTCGCTATCAATACAGCCGCGAACTAGACCCGATTGTCGGCGTATCTTTCACGGGATTGTTCGATTTCTTCGTTCATGCTTTTGGCGTTGAGTGGCTGCGCTGGTGGGTGGAAGGCCGCCCGCAAACTCCCCAAGGAATCGCTTTTAAACAGCGGGAAGAAGAGTATTTGAGTGGTTGGCGGGAGATTGTGAATCGGGTAGTATGGGATTATTGCGATCGCCATTCCTTAAAACGCCCAAATCGCTGCACAACCGTTCAACCATCGGGTACTAAATCTCTGCTGACAGGTGCTTCCCCCGGCTGGCATCCGCCGAAAGCCCAGCGTTTCATTCGCCGCATCACTTTCGGCAAAAACGACCCCGTAGCCCTCGCCTGCATCGACTACGGATACAACGTAATTCCGTCTCAATCTGACAAAGATGAAAACGGCAATTTGTTGAACAATCCCTTCGACGAACGCTGCACGGAATGGCTGGTAGAAATACCCGTTGCGGTAAGTTGGGCTGACTTGCCCGGTGCTGATGAAATTGACATTAACAAATTCTCAGCGGCGGCACAAATGGACTTTTATATGCAGGTGCAAAAGTTCTATGTGCGACATAACACCAGCGCGACTATTGAGTTGCGGGAAAATGAAGTTGAAAGTTTGGGTACTCGGATTTACGAAGCGATTCGCGATGATGAAGGCTACATTTCCGCAGCGCTTTTGGCTCGGTTTGATGCTCTTGAAACTTTCCCGCGTCTGCCTTTTGAACCCGTGAGTAAGAAAACTTACGAGACGATGTTGAAAGACGTTTTAGTTCGTCGCCAAATAGATGTTTTTCATGCGGCACTGAGTCGTTATGACTTAGGTGAAATGATGGATTCGGGACCGGCTGGCTGCGATTCTGATAAGTGTTTGATGCCGGAGACTAAGGCTATGTAATAGCCAATAGCCAAATCCCCGACTTCTGAAATTACTTCGATATTTCACGAACATAACCAGAAGAAGTCGGGGATTTTATTTCTCAACCATTCACATAATAATCCCGTGTTCCCTTCGCATTCATCGCTTCTCCGAGTCGATTTAACCCGTACACGTAAGCAGCAGTTCTCATGGAAACTGACAATTCCTGAGATTTTTTCCAAATTGCCTCAGTTTCTTCGACCATTTTATGCTTCAACCGCTGGTTGACTTCCTCCAGCGTCCAATAAAGCCCGCTGCGGTTTTGCACCCACTCAAAATAACTAACCGTTACGCCTCCCGCATTGACTAAAATATCAGGAATTACCTGAATCCCCCTCGCTTCTAAAATCAAATCAGCAGCAGAATCAATCGGCCCGTTAGCTACTTCAAGAATAAACTTAGCCTTAATATCATTAACATTTGCTTCCGTTATTTGATTCTCCAAAGCTGCTGGAACGAGCACGTCTACATCTAATGCTAAAAGCTGTTCATTTGTCAAGATTTCGTGTTCGATAATATTGCAAACAGAACCTTCGCAGTAAAGAGCTTTGATACCTTTGTTAGAGTCTTTAAAGCCTCGAATACTGGGGATATCCAGCCCTTGTTTAGCATAAATTCCCCCTTGGGAATCGCTGACAGCAACAACTTTGTAACCTGCTTTCCAGAGAAGTTCAGCTATTTCTGCACCGGCATTACCAAAACCTTGTACTGCTACAGTTGTATCTTGAGGATTTAGCTCAAATTTGGGTAAAATAGTTTCTACTACAAAAAAAGCACCCATTGCTGTTGCCGTATCTCTGCCCAAACTGCCACCAATTGTCACTGGTTTACCAGTCACCACCGCTGGAGAAAGCTGCCGCTTAATAATATTGTATTGATCCATCATCCAACCCATAATCATGGGATTGGTGTAGACATCCGGCGCGGGAATATCGACATCGGGGCCGATGAAATCTGCGATCGCATCGACATAGCCCCGGCTCAACCGTTCCAATTCCAGTTTGGACAATTCCTTGGGATTGAGAGTAATTCCGCCCTTGGCTCCTCCAAAAGGCAAGTTCAAAACTGCACATTTAAAAGTCATCCAAAATGCTAAGGATTGCACTTCATCAAGGGATACTCCCGGATGATAGCGCACTCCTCCTTTAGACGGGCCTCTGGTATTGTCGTAGCGCACCCGATAACCTTGAAAAATTCGCAGGGAACCGTCGTCCATCCGCACGGGAATCGATACAATTAAACTGGATTTGGGGTGTTTCAGCCGTTCGATCGTATCCTCGGAAAGGGACACATATTTTAAGGCTCGTTCTAATCGGCGACTGGCATCGGCAAATAATGAATCAGACATAAGAAGTTAGTTGACTGTTGAGTGTTGTTAATTGACTGTTTTCAGAGAGAAAAAGGCTTCGGGTGCTTAAGCTAATTTAATCACAATCCTGGTTGAATGCTGCCTCCTTTCTTCTGACAACAGTCAACTAAGAACACTCAACTGTTTTGTATTGATCGACAATCTCGCAGGGCCAAGCAGCAATTAAGCAGATACACTTACAATAGAAGGTGATATTTAAGCTCAAGCCTCAACTTGAGTTTGATCGCTCAAATCACAGCCAGCCATCAGGGGAATTAAATTCTGAAATAGATCGAGGCTTTAGCTGACGTTAGAAACTGAATTATTATTATGGTTGGACTCCTAGCCGCACTCTCTGCGTCTGCGGCAGGGGGTATGAGAATTGCCCTGCCCCTGCTGTTAATTGGTTTGTTGCGGATTGACAAACTTTGGTCGGAAATACCTCTATTGTCGGGGGTTCCCCCCCAGGTGGCTATCACCATCTTGGTGAGTTGGTCGCTGTTAGAGTTATTTGCTTCTAAAACCTTTGTAGGACAGCGGGTACTGCAAATTGTGCAAATTATTTTCAGCCCTATTGTAGGAGCAATTATGGGAATTTCGATCGCTCAAGTAAGTTCGATCGAGGAAATTATTGCTCACCCTTGGATGCTGTGGATAATTGGTATTGTCGGAGGTTTGTTGGCTTTAGTGCTGCAACTGGTACAAGCAGGATGGTTTTATCGGCTGCGGGGTTTGCCGATTTGGGTGATTTTCCTCCAAGATGTTCTGTGCATTTCCTTGGTTTTGTTTGCCTTTGACGCCCCGCGGCAGGGAGGGTTATTTGCTATGCTGCTGCTGTGGCTGGCAATTCGCAGTTCTAAAGAGTGGTATCGCTGGTACAAAAGTCAGGGAATACCGGGTGATAGGGGAAATCCCCGCCGCCGCAAGCGCGATCCTGATTAATTAGTGATTAGTTATTGGTGATTAATCCTATCGTTTGCGGTTGTTTCGGAATGATTTAACCGCAGATACCGCAGAGGGCGCTGAGGAAGAGAAGAGAGATGAATAATTCAGATCCCAACGGATTTGATATCATTAGTCATTTGTAACAACAGTCAACAGTCAACGGTCAATTGTCAACTGTCAACTGTCAATTTAAAGCAATCCGATCGAGTGTAGCGGGCCCTGACCCGTAATTAACTCCAGCAATAATGCCACAAAACCAATCATCGCCACACGACCGTTCCAGACTTCCGCCCCCGTGGTCAAACCCCACTCCCACTGCTCTTGAGGGTACATTTTCACTGTCTTGGAAGGGCGTATAACATCCGAGAATTTAACGCTGGGAGATTCGATCGACTCGATGACTAAATCGGCCAAAGCTTCAATAAACACCGGATGAGTATTCAGGGCGGGCACTCGGTAGAAATTTTTAATCCCCGATTCTTCGGCTAATTCTCGATACTCCATGTCAATTTCTTGCAGAGTCTCGATGTGTTCGGAAACAAAACTAATCGGAACTACCAACAAATCTTGGACTCCATTTTCTGCCAATTCGGTAATCGCGTCTTCGGTGTAAGGCTTGAGCCATTCCACCGGGCCAACCCGACTTTGATAAGCTAGAGTGTGTTCGTTCGATCGATCCAAATGTTCCATAATCAGACGAGTGCAATCTTCAATCTCGCGCTGATAGGGGTCTCCAGCCTCTTCTACGTAGCTGAGGGGGACGCCGTGGGCGCTGAAAAAGATGTGAACTCGATCGGGATGAGGATTGTGGTCTAGTTCTTGGGCTATCAATTCCGACATTGCCTGAATGTAGCCTGGCCGCTTATACCAAGAAGGAATCGCGGTATATTCGATATCTTTGAGGGCTGGATCTTTGCCCCACATTTCTTCTAGCTGCCGGAAGCTAGAACCGCTGGTGCTGATAGAAAATTGAGGATACAGCGGCAAGATTGTCAAATGTTCGATGCGATCGCGCTTAATTTTGGCGATCGCCTCTTCGGTAAAAGGATGCCAGTAGCGCATCCCCACGTATACTCGAGCATCTTGTCCCTTGGACTGCAAGACGGATTGCAGCGAAGCGGCTTGTTCCTCGGTAATCCGCCGCAAAGGAGAGCCGCCCCCGATTTGGCGGTAGTTTTCCTGGGATTTCTGAAAACGCAGGGTCGAAATCAACCAGGCGAGCGGTTTTTGCATCCACGGAAACGGAATGCGAATGATTTCCGGGTCAGCAAACAAGTTGAACAGGAAAGGACGGACATCCTCGATTTGATCTGGCCCGCCCAAGTTTAATAGCAATACTCCCACACGACCCATAGCGGTTACAGCTCTCCCAATATCTCAGTTCTGTTACTTATCTTTATCATATAACTTAATAATATCTTAAGTCGATAGCAAGGTATACATAATTTTGACTATGGCAACTATTTTTAGAGATTTAAGTTATCGGTATCAGTGGCTCTACGATACGATCGCGCGTCTTGCTGCTTTGAGCGTAGGTGGCGATGCTCGTTTGGGTCAACAAGCCTGGGAAAATTTGACCCTCAGCGCCGAAACTAAAGTTTTAGACCGTTGCTGCGGTAGCGGTCAAACTAAGCAATTTCTGGTGCAATATTTCCAGGATGTCACAGGACTTGACGCTTCGCCATTATCTCTGCAACGGGCAAGGAAAAATGTACCATCAGCCAATTATTATTTAGAAGCTTTTGCTGAGTCGATGCCTTTTCCCGACTGTCAGTTTCACAGGAGTACACAGCAGCGTTGCGATGCACGAAATGCAACGGGCGCAATTGCGACAAATCTTTTAAGAAGTGTACCGCGCGATCGAGCCAGGTGGTCTATTCATTTTGGTAGATTTTCACTCGCCTACTAATCCGGTATTTTTGCCAGGGTGGGCTGTATTTTTGTGGTTGTTTGAGACTGAAACTGACTTGGGGAGTTTGTTGGCAGAGGTGGGATTGCGATCGTACAATTCCGAAGGAACTCAACAACCAAAAGTTTATGCTGGCGGCAGCATTCAAGTAATCCAAGTTCAAAACATATCAAATCCGGTAGCATCGTCGGGCGTCAAGTCCAGTCAACCGTAAACAATCACCGAAGGTACAACCGGAATAGATATAATTTATCTGCGTTAATCGGTGTTTATCTGCCTGTATCTGCGGTTAAAAAAAGAAAAATTAACCGCAGAAGACAATGGATTGACGCTGATTCACGCAGAGGTCGAGAATAGATATCTGAATAATGCCGATGCTAACAGATTTGATATCATGGTTTTCCCTATCAATCAAAAAATGTGCAATAACTCTACTCATGACTAATGACTAATGACTAAACAAACTTTTTCGCTTCTGCCAAAGCCGCCTCAAACTTGAGCAATACATCTTTTTCTGTGTGAAGAGCTTTCTCTTGTTCCAGCAGCGGGCGGCCAAAGCGAAAAATGCCGTCCTGTTCTACGTGATCTACATAAGGCAGCGTTTCTGGATGCGGCAAAAATTTTCTGCCGATTGGGTACGGCGTGTGGAAAGAAAAACTAAAATCGGGAAACTTGTCGCTTTTGATTTCGAGATAGTAAAGCGAGTAATAATCTTTGATGTCGGAGTACACGCATTCGCGGCACTTATTTACCAATTTGCGGTTCTGATAGAAAAAGTCCCACTTGTCCCAATAGTAGCCATCTTTCATCATTTCCTGGTGGTCGTCGCACAGTTCGAGATATAATTTGTCAGCATCCGCCGGACGGTAGAAGTAAAGCATGGCGTAGGGCATTTCAATCAGTAACTTGACTGCTTGATTTTTTCGCTGGTACCATTCCTGCTGGTGAGTTTCGTAGACTTCCTTATATTTATTAATTGCTTTAAAGCTGTTGAGCTGATTTTCTTTTGCCCACCGCGACGCCCAAACTGTCCAGTAAGCTAGCTGGAAGGTTGCTGAAATTTCCGCCGAACCTTGTTCTTTCCAGTCGGCAATTATTTTTTCCCACTCTGAACTAAAAGCTACTCGGGATTGTTCGTTTTCTACGGGGTTTTCTGTATTGATTGGGGTGGGTATTGGGCGATGATTTTTAATCAGCCCTTTGGGTTCTTTGCGCCAATTATTAATATCGGTTGGCGTTAGACTTAAGATCAATCTTCTGTCGTGAACGGGATATTCTAAATGGATTCCTGATTTGCGGAAAGAGCGGTATTCTAAAATAGGGAGTTTGTCTTGTTCAATCCACTGCTGGCGTTCTGCTGGCGAACACTTGAGTATTGTTTCTAATTCTACCGGATCGACGGCTAATTCACTTTTGAATGTCTCCCAAAATCTTTCTTGTTCGGCTGGATTTGCTTCCAGCAGGGATACAATTCGGTTGACGAGATGATCAGTTTGGTCTTGGCAATTTTCGGGAAGTCCTAAGAAGTCGAGGAGTTTGGTCTTGAGTATTCGTCTGGCAGAGATTAGCTCGGCTAACATGAGAAGCTCCAGTAGAGTCATGACTTGCGCCCTTGAACTGGCAAGATTTGCACAAGTCTTATATATCTTAATAGATTCTCCTGGGTTGTCGGCAATTGAAAGGTCTGCGCGAGTGAAGCTATCCCGATCGCGCCTGCGGGCCCGTTGCGGTAGGGAATCGCCGAACCTCGGCCCCCTCCCTAAGCCCAAATACTCAAAACAAGGGCAAAAGACCGATCGACCTTTGGCCCTTTTTGGCTAAAATCGATAATTGCGATCGCGCACCCACAAACTCACAGGCACAGCATGGCCTGTTTTGTCAACCTTTACTTCTACCAAAAAAGATTGTCGCTGCTTCCTTTGAGCTTCGCTAATCTCCTGATTGACTTTTTCCCTTTCATTTTCTGGCATATAATAAGTTTCTAAGCCGTACTCCATCTGCCAACCGTTATATTTGCCCTTAATTGCGATTTGATTGACGGGCAAATTGGTGGGATTTTCTAGACTGACGCGGACGGGTTTCCAAGCTTGGGGGCGGCCGGGATTAGTCGCGGCTTTTGGCGCTTCTAAGATTACATAAAAACTGGTTTTTGCCTTAACACTCTGCGTATTTTGTGGACAAACAACTCCGGGCGAACAATATATTTTTTCCATCGGTAAATCTTTCCAGCCGGGGAGTTTTTGGAGATTGGTGCTAGCAGAAATATCATAGCTCAAAACTTGGTAATATCCGCGCAAAAAGTCGTAAGGGTCTACTGGTGCTGTTTGCAAAACCACTGTTTTGCCAGTAATAAAAGTGTAAACGGCTGGAGCGGGTACTGCGGCAATTAGTCCGATTTGCAGCAGCAAAGGAACCCACAGCCGCCACCCAGGAAGGCGCTTGGCAGCGGGGGGAAGGGTGAATGATGGGGGAGTAGGGCTGGTATCTGCTATTTCGGAACTTTGATCTGTTAAATCTGGATTTTCGGTGTTCATATTGGGAATTGGGAATTGGTTCGCAGAATAATATCGTTGAGCTTTGAATCGGCATAATTATCTTCCGAGTGCAGTGCAAAGGGGACGATCGCACTATAGTAGAATGCACCTATTCATCGGGGATTTTTGCGAAGTGGCGCTCGAACCACAAACCCGCAGCAATTACGCCTATTCCGCACAGAACAAATACAAAAGATTTGAGCAACAATCCTGTGTTATACTCAAACACTCGGCTGATAACTTGCAGAGTGATTAATACCATGCCTCCCCAAAAACTCCGGCGGTTTCCTAAAGCTAAACCTTCTCGGATTAAGCCGACTGCAAGCAAAAATAAGAAAACATTGAACAGAAAAGTCGCTAATTGAGGAATGGGAGTAAAATTGAGGTGAAAAAGCGGTATTAAGGCGCTGGCGAAAATTAAAATGCCGATCGCACTTGTGGTCAAATCCACACCATTTTGTTTGGGACGGCGGAGTTCCAAACGTCCCAAGCGCAGCCATTCAAACAGCGTGAAACCGCCCAAAACAGCCACATTTGCCAGCAAAACCCAATCCGACTCCGTTGGCGCAAGATTCGGCGAATCCCGCCAAAACCAGTGGAAAGAAAGAACATAAAACAAACCGGCGAGAAACAGCAGTGCTAAACTGCGGGCGGTAGGTTGAAACAGCTTGGTGCGTACCTTCGGCCACATTGCATCGTCGTATCCCCACAGCAAAGCGGGCGGTAGGGCGCAAAAAATTGCTGTACCCCAGGTTAGATTTAAGCCTTGGACGATAGAAACTTGTAGGGAAAAAATTATCGCGATCGCACCTATGACAAAAATAGCACGCGATCGACACCAATAAGCCAGCGGCACAAACATTATACTGGCTGCGATCGGCATTTGCCGCACCAAAACTTCCAGCCAAGAAAACTCGACTTTGGAAGACCAATCTAACACGGCAAACCAATAGCCCCAACCGATTAAAAGTGCGGACAAAACGCCCAAGGAAGTCAACCGCAAACTGTAAGCCATTCCGAGCACGCCGATTCCCCAAGCAAGGAAAAGTCCGTAGGAAGAACCGCCAATGTGGAACATTTGCGCCATCAATGCCATATTTGCTCCTAAAATCAGAGATCCTAACAGCAACAATCCTTCACCTAGGAGTTTGTTTCGCCCTTTTGTTACGGGCATATTGGGAGGGGAGTTTTGGCTTCGGGATGGGGGAATTCGCCACAGATAGAAACCTGCTGCATTGACTGCTACGAAAAGACTTAGCAGCAGTGCCACTCTCACTTCGCGCGACCAAACTTGCCAGTTTGCGGCTACAAAGGTGATGACTCCTATACCGAGGAGAATGCCGCCGAGACTCATCAGAATGCTGAGGAATCGGTTGCGGGAGGCGGTTTCGAGTGTGTTGAATTGGTAGCGTTCGGAAAGTTGTTGGTAGAATGAAGTGTCGATGAGTCCTTCTGCTTGCCAGAGTTTGGCTTGATCTCGCAACTCGCGCCGAAATTTATCTGAAATCATTGTTTATATTCCAGAGGATTTGAACTGTGATAGTTTTTAATATGTCATGTGTGGCTCGATTGTCGATGGATGCTGGGACACCTGCTGAACTTGCACAGCAGATTTGATTGATATGCTTCGGCTGTTGAAACCGTTTCTACATAAACAAACTCCCAGCAGAAAGGAACGAATAAATCAAGGAATGTAATATTATGGTACAAGCTCAATCTAAAAAGTTAACTTTTGACGAGTACCTTAATTACTCAAATGATACGGGTCAACGCTATGAGTTAATTGATGGGGAGTTAATAGCTTTGCCACCAGAATCTGAACCTAATAATTTCATTGCTAACTATCTATTTTTCTATCTGGCTAGCAGCGGGCTAGTGCCACTCAGGCTGATTAAAACGCATAATTGCGAGGTTCAAGTTGCCGTTTTGCGATCGGGAGATGCGGCCAACCGCTACCCCGATTTGATAATTCTGGAACCTGAACACATTCCGCTGACAGCAATCAGGCTAACTATCACTTTCGATATGCTGCCTCCTCGGTTTGTTGTGGAGGTAGTCAGTCCGGGTAGAGTGGGCAGGGATCGGGATTACGAGCGCAAACGAGCTCAGTACGCAGCGCGGGGCATCGCAGAGTATTGGGCGATCGATCCAATAGAAGAAGTGGTGACGGTTTTGCGGCTTGAGAATGGGCAGTATGTTGAGGTTGGGGTGTTTCGGGATGGAGGGGCGATCGTATCTCCGATGTTTCTACAGCTAAGTTTGACGGTTCAACAGATTTTGAGTGGAGAGGTTTAATGGCGGATCAATAGCTAATTGGTTAGCATTCATCTAACCACCTACCGATTAGTGAAAATCTCCACCCTCAACCTGATTGAGGCCATGTTTCAATCCCTGATAGGGATTTAGGTTGATTGCAACCTGTAAGTTTCGCTAACAGTCACACCATTTTTAGATAGTGACGTGAGAATATCATCAACCTTACTTTGCTAAATAAATCTAGGCGGGGAAACTCACATTTCCCCGCCTAGAGCTTGTAACCTTTACCGCCACATCAGAAAAATGTTTCCTATAAGCTTAGCTTTTGCTTTAGCGGATATTCATTTTTCCCCAGTGTTTAACTAGCATTTCTTTACCAGATTCTCCCATTTGATAACTGCAATAATCTTCCCACACATCAACAGTCCAATTATTTATAACAGGTATCAAAAGTTTATACGCCTCGCTTTTCTCTGGATATCTATCATGCAAAAAGTCTTCATAATCTGTAACTAATGTAATAACTGGAATATTATGTTTAGCCATTATTCTTAATAACATGATTCCATCATGGTTGTCCATCCTTGTATGCTGAATAACATAGGACAGACTAGCGGGATTTGAACAATCAGCGACGACGATAATACAAGAGACATAATACAAAGGGTCTTCATATTCAGGGACAATCCCACCTTTATCAAACATCTCAACAATAACTTGCGCTGGATTTTCCTCTGAATTTAAGGTATCCCACCAAATTGGTATATTATATTTTTGAATTCTATTGCAGAACTTTACCCAAAAACTTCCAACAATATTTTGATTACAATTCTCAAGTAAAAATTTTTCTCTTAAGCAATCTGTGTGGTTTATACGCGGTAATAATACACTCATTATTAATTTCCTAATCTATTAATGTGTAAGTCTTGTAAAAGCAGGAATTTTGGAAGTGCAAGTAAAAAGAAATCACTTCTTTTTATTCAAACTTTTTATACTATGTCATAAATCTTCAACTGCTATTTGACAGTCTGCATTACCGTCTGTCACAGACAAACTTATTGCGTTTAAACCATTGTTTTTGAAACCTAGGGTTAATTTCAATCCCGCACTTCCCTTGTCAGCTCTATAGCGCATAACTCCCTCTTTTGCACCATCATAGATTAACCTATATGGTTCACTAGGGTTGCCACTTATAATCGCTTGTACCTGTTGATGCGTCATACCATCTTCTAAAGCTAATAATTCCCGACCCGTTTGACTGTTACTTAACTTATCAATAGAAATAATCGAACAACCAGGTCTTCTACCAGGTATATCACCACTGAATATAAATAACCTACGTTGAGCAATTGCCTGTAAAGGTATTCCAATCAAAACTAAGTTAAACAAAATTAATAATGCTGGTAAATACTTAAGATGAATTTGTTTCAACATTTGATTTTATTTCCTCTAAGCCAATGTGTTTATGTTTCGACTGCTATGACCTTACCACGGTTGTGACCCCTCCCACACCCTCCCAATTTTTAAAAAAGCTGTGGGTTCTCAGTCGTGAGTGTGACGAAAAAAAGCTAGACCGTGCCAGCCTCTCCGACCGTGCCAGCCTCTCCAACCTTGCCACCGCTCCCATCGTTTGAGCCGTGCCTGTGGTGCGATTTAAACCTCTTCAGCCCTGCCAGCCATCCAATCACCCCAAAACCCCACACACCGCCCTAAATGGTGCATTTTTCACCCTTGCCAGTGCCAGCCGTCCGATCGCCTCACCCCTGGTCACAGTCGATCGCCTCGGAGTCATCCGATCGCCCTGTTGAATCTGGCAATTTGAAGGGGTAACGACAGCCGAAAAAAATTACTCCCTCAAAAAAACACCTACCCATAGGCGCAAATTTTATCCATCAACCCGATTCAAATTCCAGTCATAAGGCAAAAAAACGATCGCCCATCCATCACCCACAGCCGCCTCCGGCCCCAAATAACCGCCCACATACTCAGCCACCGAACCCGCCGCCTTTACAAAATCCTCCCCGTACCACTTAAAAATCTTGCTCAAATAAAGCGTCTTTTTCTGGGCATCATATCGCACCTTATCAGGATTGTGAATAAAACGGCTCGCATCCGCTTCTAGTTGAGTCCGTACCGACTCCGGGAAATAAGCCCCCCGGCGCAGCAGCGGGCACCCGACTGAAGCGCAAACTAATGCAAAATGGATGCGCGGTTCCGCAAATTCCTGCCGCAATATTCCGTGTTCGATTTGATTGAGACTGTACTTTTTGCCGCCAATAATCGAATTTGAACGAGTGAAAAAATCCAAAAAACTCAGCCAGTTGGGAATTCCCAAAACTTTCGGACGGATCGACGCGATCGGATATACTTCCAGAACTTGAGAAATTGCGATCGCATTGTACGCATTCAGCCACAACGCCAGCCGCGCATCCGCATCAGTAAAATCCGCCAAATCGACATCAGCCAAACTTTCCAGCCACGCCCTCAAAACATCCGCCTCCTCAGCTTTCCAGCGCCGATAATTGACGCGGCCCAAATCGTCAACGTAGCGTTGCAACAACTCGTCCCAAATCTTAAGGTCGATCGTACCGATCATTTATTACTATCCATGTGATAAGGCGGGCATTGCTTTAGCTTCTGCTTCTATAGCAATCCTAAATCATTTGTTAATTTCTTACTCCCTCCCCGCGGCTTCGGGGAGGGTTGGGGTGGGGTAAAAAATTTACGACTCCTGCAAGGATTTCTATATTTAATACTACCGTCAACCAAAATAACACCTGCAACAGTAGCATTTTTTAGATTAGGCTCGTCAAACCGGCCCTAGTTAAATTAGCCTCGCTCAAATTAGCGCCTTGTAAATTAGCTTGCTGCCAAGCAGCCCCGCTCAAAAGTGCCCCGGATAAATTAGCTTCCCTAAAATTTGCTCCTCTCAAATCTGCCTTTGCTAAACTCGCGTGCCCTAGGGGAATGCTGCTCAAATCGTCGCCCGCACACTGGTTAGTTTACCACAACAAATTGACTGGCTGGCGGTTAGCTGCAATCACCAATGTAGCCAACCCGAAAATCAGTCCCCATGAAACTGCTCCCAAAGTTACAGATTTCCTGCTCTTTACCTTCTACAATTTTAAAAGATTCTTAATTTCAACCTCAACACCGATCAATTTCTTCCGGCACAGCACCCCTCCCACTTTGAGCGGCAATTTTTTAATTTCCCCTTACCTCCATAACACACTATGACGGACAGAACCAACTTTTTCGATAAACTGTTAGCGGCTGTTGAAAACAATCAAAGTTTGCTGTATTTAGCCCTCGACCCCGACCCGGAAACCTTGCCCGCCCTGGTTTCCATGACTGCAGAGGAAACTAAAAGTTTTGTAACAGATTTGTTGTCAAAGCTAAAAAGTGCGATCGACGAAACAGCCGATTTAATCTGTGCCTGCAAAATCACCCTCGGTTTTTACCAATCTCTCGGCATTCCCGGTTGGGCATTGCTGCAAGAAATTTTAACAATTATTCCCCCTCACCTGCCAGTAATTTTAGATGCCAAACACTGCGATTTAAATACCAGCACAGTGTTTGCCAAAATAGTATTTCAAGACTGGCAAGTTGACGCTATTACCTTAAGTCCCTATGCCGGATTCGACCAAGTAGCACCTTTTTTGTTATACGCCGGAAAAACTGTTTTTGTGCTCTGTGCCACCGCCAACCCCTCAGCCGAGGCTGTGCAAGAATACCCGACGCCAAAAAACCCTTTTTACTTGCAATTAGTCCGACTCTCTCAAACTTGGGGAACTCCCGAAAAAGTCGGTTTAGAAGTAGGAATAATGCCGGATATGTTGGCGCGTATCCGCCAAGCAGCTCCTGAACGCCTAATTTTAGTCGAAGGAGACATCGCCGAAGAAAATGACCTGACAGAAGAAAACGACCTCGCACAACTGCTGGCGGCCGGTTTAAGCAAAAATGGTGAAGGTTTATTGCTGCCAGTCCCCCCGAGTTTATTAGCGGGAAAAGAGCCGCGCCGAGAAATTGAGAAATTGCGGGATAGTATTAATAAACAGAGGCTGCGGGCGATCGAAGGTAGTCCCACTTGCGAATTGTGGCTGCCGGATGTTTGCTTTTTGCAACCGGAACCTCACCGCGATTTAATCTTGCAACTTTATGACATCGGCTGCGTAGTTTTTGGCGACCACGTACAAGCATCGGGCGCCGTATTTCCATATTACATCGACTTGCGGAAAATTATCTCAATTCCGCAGATTTTCCACCAAATTGTCAGCGCTTATGCAGACATTCTCAAGGATTTAAAATTCGATCGCATTGCGGGAATTCCCTACGGTTCTTTACCCACAGCAACGGGTTTAGCATTGCGGATGGAACGCCCGATGATTTTCCCGCGCAAGGAGGTGAAAACTTACGGGGCGGGCAAATTGATTGAGGGGCATTTTCAGGCAGGAGAAACGATTGTCGTAGTCGATGATATTTTAATTAGTGGCAAAAGCGTGATGGAAGGCGCGGCTAAGTTAAAATCGGCTGGCTTGAATGTGGAAGATATCGTGGTATTAATCGACCACGAACAGGGAGTCAAAGATAAGATGCAGGCCAACGGTTATCGCGCACATTCTGTGTTAGCGCTTTCGGAAATAGCTGAAGTTTTGTATCGAGCAAATCGCATTGATACCGAGCAATTCAAGCTTTTGACGGCGGAACATTAAACCCCAATTCCTGTAGGGGCGGGTTTTACCAACCATAATCGCCAAAAATTAATAATCTTATAAACCCGCCCTCAACTCAACGGTAAGCCTCAATGTACATTTTTTACCTGCGCTCCAAGTCAAGGTTGATATAGGTTATTAGTGTGGGGGCGGGTTTATGAGATTGTGCGTGTGCGTAGAATATTATTGGTAAAACCCGCCCCTACAAGGTAAATAAATCAACCTTGCAGAACTTCAATTAAAGCATCGCCCATTGCCCGACAGCCGACGAGTTTCATACCTTCCGACATGATATCACCAGTGCGATAACCTCGATCCAAAACATCGACGACTGCTTGCTCGATTTTATTAGCAGCTTCCGGCTGATTTAAGGCGTAACGTAGCATCATTGCCGCACTCAAAACTTGGGCGAGGGGATTGGCTTTATCTTGTCCGGCGATGTCTGGTGCGGAACCGTGCACGGGTTCAAAAACCCCCGGCCCGCTTGCTCCCAAACTAGCAGAAGGCAGCATCCCAATACTACCAGTTAGCATCGCCGCCGCATCGGAAAGAATGTCGCCGAATAAATTGCCGGTGACAATCGTATCGAACTGTTTCGGCCAGCGAATTAACTGCATGGCGGCGGCGTCAACGTAGAGGTGAGAAACTTCAACATCAGGGTATTCTGAAGAAAGGGCAATAATACGATCGCGCCACAGTTGCGAAACATCCAAAACATTCGCTTTATCAACGGAACACAGCCTTTTCCCCCGCTTCCTGGCGGTCTCAAAAGCCACTCGCCCGATTCTGTCAATTTCCGACTCGGTGTAAGCCATCGTATTGACACCGCGTTTTTCGCCGGTTTCCGTCTCAAAAATACCTTTCGGTTTGCCGAAATAAATGCCGCCTGTGAGTTCGCGGATTACCATAATATCCACGCCTTCGACAACTTCCCGTTTCAAACTAGAAGCATCAACCAATTGCGGTAAAATAGTCGCAGGACGCAAATTTGCAAACAATCCCAATCCGGCGCGCAGTCCTAATAATCCAGTTTCCGGGCGCTGTTCGCGGGGCAAATTATCCCACTTGTAACCGCCAATTGCTGCTAACAATACTGCATCGCAGTTGCGGCATTTTTCCAGTGTTTCTTCTGGCAGCGGATTGCCTGTTGCGTCAATAGCAGCGCCGCCCATTAAAGCTTCTTGAAATTCAAAGCCGATGTCCAATTGTTGACCGACAAGTTTCAGGACATCTACCGCCACAGCGATAATTTCAGGGCCGATGCCGTCTCCTGGTAAAAGAGTGATGCGGTAGTTTTGAGTCATATCGATTTTGGAGTTTTGATTTGAGATTTGAGATTGAGAGTTAATGGGAATTCTTTGGAAATGCAAGACATTCTCACAAGGTTATAATCATATCAGGATAAGCAACCTCAGAATTCATTATGACATTCCCGACTTACCCGCCTGCTCAAGCTGAACCGCCTTTAGACCCCCGGCAGAGTTTGCCAACAATGTATGATTTACCCAGCGAAGACCCAAAGGAGCCCGGTTTGCCAGATACATTTCATTTAGATCAGCCGCAACTCTTGGAATTCACGTTTTTGCCGCCGGGATGGGATGCGGAACAAGTCTTTACAGCCAGTGACCTAAATTTGTATTACGATGCAACACAACCGCGCTGGCATAAACGCCCGGATTGGTTTGCTGCGGTGGGTGTGCCAAGGCTTTATCAAGGGCGCGATATGCGTTTGAGTTATGTAGTTTGGCAAGAACGGGTAAATCCGTTTGTGGTGGTGGAATTGCTATCGCCGGGCACTGAAGATGAAGATTTAGGGCGGACTGTTCAGCAAGCTGGGGAACCGCCGACTAAGTGGCAAGTTTATGAACAAATTTTGCGGATTCCTTACTATTTTATTTTCAGTCGCTACACGGATGAATTGCGAGCTTTTCATCTTGTAGGAGGCCACTATGAACCTGCAGAATTAATTGATGGGCGATTATTTATTCCTGAGTTGCAGTTGAGTTTAGGTTGGTGGCAAGGCACTTATAAGAGTATGAATCGGTTGTGGTTGCGGTGGTTTACGGCCCAAGGAGGGTTGATTTTGAGTCCGGGTGAAAGAGCAACGGCGGCGGAACGGCAACTGATAGAAGCTCAACAGCAAGTTCTAGAATCTCAACAGCAAGTAATTGAAGCTCAACAGCAAGTAATTGAATCTCAACAGCGAGAGGAAAGACTAGCGGCGCGGTTGCGGGAGTTAGGCATCGATCCTGAACAGTTGGTTTAATAGTTCTCGCACCCAGGCCTGGTGAAACCCGGTTTCAACTCCTCGAATCCGCGCAACACGAGTGAAATAAGATAAAAACAGTTCGATCGCACGCACGTACAAAAAAATCGGCAAGGAGTCACGGAGTGGCAGAGGGCGAAGGCATACCAACATCAGCACAGATTGATTATCGGGACTATTCTTGGGCCTTTTGGCCGGTTGTCCCCCTCTATCCCTACAGCAAGCGGCGCACCATCCGCAAGGAAATTGTTAAGGACACAATCTGGACTTTTGACCAAATACAAGGCATTTTCTACGTTGTCGTCCCGATTCGGATGACAGTAATTAAACTAGAACCCGAAGGCCTTCTCGTCTACGCCCCCGTGGCACCGACTCCTGAGTGCATCCGCTTGGTAAAGGAGTTAGTAGCAGAGCACGGCGAGGTTAAATACATCCTGCTGACAACGGTTTCGGGCATCGAGCACAAAGTTTTTGTCGGCCCCTTTGCGAGGAATTTTCCCGAAGCGGAGGTATTTGTCGCCCCGCAGCAGTGGAGTTTCCCGGTGAATTTGCCGCTGAGTTGGCTGGGTTTGCCCGCGAAACGCACCTCTGTACTGCCCTTTGACAGCAGCAACACGCCGTTAGCCGATCAATTTGACTGGGCAATTCTCGGCCCCCTCGACCTTGGTTTGGGCAAATTTGCAGAAGTTGCGTTATTTCACAGACGATCGCGCACGCTGATGTTAACAGATTCCATAGTTTCCATTCCCGAAAATCCGCCCGCGATCGTCCAACTCGACTCTTACCCGCTGCTGTTTCACGCCAAAGACAGCGCCTTGGAGACGGTCGCAGACACCCACGAAAATCGGCGCAAAGGGTGGCAGAGAATCGCCTTATTTGCCATGTATTTTACGCCTAGCGTGCTGGAAGTGCCGCCGTGGTCGGAGGTGTTCGCCAACGCACTAGAAGCGCCAGAACGCTCTAGGAAAGCTTATTTCGGGTTGTATCCGTTCAAGTGGAAAACACATTGGGAGCGATCGTTTGAGGCTTTGCGGGGAGGAGGGCGGTTGTTTGTGGCGCCGATTTTGCAGAGTTTGATTCTCAACCGCGCCCCGAGGGAAACTCTCGATTGGGTGGATAAAGTGGCGAGTTGGGACTTTGAAAAAATTGTACCTTGTCATTTCGATAGTGCGATCGACTCCCGGCCGCGTGAATTTCGCCAAGCATTCTCGTTTCTGGAAAAACACTCGCCTGTTAATTCCTTACCCGAAGACGATTTTAAATTGCTCAGGCAGATTGATGCGGGTTTGAATAAAACTGGTTTGGTTCCGCCTGCGAAAGACAAGGTTTAATCTGAAATTTTGCACCATTCTGAATAAGCTGTTTGAGCACAGGCAAGATGCCTGTGCCACAAAAAAATAAAGTATTGTGGAACGGGCAAGATGCCCGTTCCGACTACAAGCCTACCAAAAAGATTAAACTCTTGACAATTGGTGTCGGTTTATTCATTTATCTCATTAAATTATCAATCAGCTCATCCACCCTCAAAAGTCCTTGAATAATTTGCTCTACCCTCCGCAGTTCATTTATAGGATTTAGGCTTCTAATAGTTTTCGGGGATGTAGCTGAAGTATGTGCCGCAACACCTCTTTCTTCCCCAAACGTATTCATGGTAGCCAGCCAAGCAGGATCTAAATCATCGGTATCTATTCCTATTGGCAAAAGCAACGCCAGAAGATTAGCTTCTTTGATTCCATGATTCTGGTCAATGCTTCGCTTAAAACTATTAATAGCTAAATCTATTTTTTTGTTGACTTTTATTTTTTCCGGTGGCAAAGCTTTACTTCCCTTAGTTGGAGTCAGTGTATCTGGTGGTGCTTCCATCATTTGACCAGAAAAGCCAAGCAAGCAGATTAAAGTACGGCAAGTCTTACCGTGACTATCCCAATTCTTTTTAGCATTAAGGGCTACTTCCCAAACTCTGTCCTCAAAATAAGCCTCAATTTCGGCATGAACTAAAACTCTGTAGGCAAGAGTTAAGGCTAGCTGCCGCTCGGAATATGAACCTAGAGGATTAATCTTAGGAAAAAATTGTTTTTTTAACCTATTTAACTGCTGGGTTAGAGTACGAAATCTAACTGATTTTGGCATACCTCTCAATAACTTACCTCAAACCGTTAAAGATAATATGGTTATCTACGAGTTCAGGTACATTAAACTCTACATCCAAAACCTTTAACAAAGCTTTGCCCCACAGTGAGAGACGAGTATGAGTTTCGCGAATGCTAGTTGTGCTTTTCTCAACCGCTTCTCTGAATTCGCTATTAGATGATGAACATAACTCTTTAAAAGCTTTTTGCACACCCGCCGGCTTCTTCTCAGCAGCTTCACTAATAACTGGATCTGAAAAATAAAAAACCATTACATCTAAAATAGCTCGATTAAACTTGCCTCGGTAAGTATTAGAACTACTCAACCACACACGAAATATATTTTCTTCTCCAAATATTGTAGTGGTTGTTTGCACTGCCTTTTCAAATTGGCTAACTGTATATCTGACCTCAGTTTCTTTCTCTTTCCAATCCTTGTTGAGCTTTTTGCAAGTCATATCCAGGAACACTTTAAGATTACCGCGATAATCGGATAAAAAATGATGGAATCCTACATATCGCAGTAATAATTCGACATCGCGCATCCGAGGATCGGGATTTTGGGATTTAAGTATTTTTCTTAAAGCCTGATTTTTAATTGATTCGTCATCTAAAAAATTGATGAAATCACCTGGATGCAATGCTTGCCTGAGTTCTTGGGGAGATAGCGGAGTATTTTCTACATTCAGACGGAGAAAAATTTTGTAGAGTAAACTTTCTGTATGCCAATTCCGAATCAATGTAGTACGAAGAGTTTGATTATCGAGTGCATCAAGTACAGAACTATGGAGAAGATCGTTTTTTAGATCCTCATGCGTACAACCATTGAGTTCAGGTCTAAATTCTAAGTTTTTCAAAGCAAAACTATCGTTGGGAGTTTCGCTCCTTCCATAAAATTGCAGAATCGTAAGCAAGCGTTGCTTGCCGTCAAGAACTACAAATTTTCCGCGCTTTTTCTCTTGAGAGGCCAAAACTATATCTGGAATGGGAAATCCTAGAAAAATAGATTCAATAAACCTGCTTTTGCGAGTTATATCCCAAGCATCTCGTCTTTGAAATCTTGGATTAAGTTGAATATTGTCACGAACAAGTTGATCGAGGATGGTGGCTGTAGTCCAGTCATTTCCAGCTACAATTATTTCGGAAATTTCGTCTAATACTGATTTGGGATTACCATTAGATTCAAGCTCATAATCTAGAGCTTCATCTTCTTCATCGAAGCTTACTTCTTCTTGTTTTTCTAAGAGGTTTAGTTCAGGCATGACCGCGCTCTACTGGGTAAGTTTAATTTGGATACAAATACCTAAGTATAGCAGAAGTCAGAAGCCTTAAGTTATCATAGCAGTAACTAATTTATCGATTATGAAAACGATCGCTTTTAATTTTTACGTATTTTTCAGCTAGATGGCGAATTTTTCAACTTAAACTCATCAAACTTCACCACTTCCGACTCTGGTTTCCGCGTATCAAAATAGTAGCTGCTAACCGTACCCTCCCCCGTATCAAAAATAGTAAAAGCCGTAATATCGTTGCTATCAATATACGGCAGCGGCCGCCCGTCTTCTCCCAACAAAGGCGCAACAGTCGGCACCACAGGTTCCAATCCGTTCGGGTCTCCAATAGCGCTGTAATCTTCCCGATATGCCGGCGGCACAAATCGGCGCTTTTCCCCCGCAAAAGCACCGTAACTGTTGCCAACATTAGAACTCTCCAAAAAGTGCATTCCGCTGGAACTTACAAACCGATTCCACAAGTGCGAATGTCCGTAAAATACCAACTGCACCCCCGCTGTTTCTAGTAGCGGCACTACATCCCGAATCAGATAATCTTGCTGTTTCGGATACTCGTAACGCACCATTTTAATCTCGCCATTCTCAGCGCGATCGACTATTTGCACTGGATCAGTATAAGCAGGTACAATATTGTCACCCAGAGAATGCGGCGGGTGGTGAAACATCACAATTTTATATTTTGCCTGCTGGAATTCCGCACTCTTTAACTCTTGTTGCAGCCAAGTATATTGAGCGCTGCCCTTGACAATCGGCTCAAAAATATGCTGTCCGTATCCCCATTTTTCGGGATTATTAAAATCTTCGTCCCGTTCGCGATACCTGCCTCTAGCACCTGGATCTAAATTCGGAGTCCGCCAGATATTCGTAACATACAAAGTAACTAACCGCACGTCCCCAAAAGTCACAGCATAGTAATTTTTGCCTCCCGGTAAATTGAAAATTTCGTCATAGGTATCGCTATTAAAACTATTGTTTTCTAGCCATATTTTCCGCACATAAGGGTCATTATTAGGATTCAAAGAGCCAGCACGTTGAGCGTATATTTTCTCGGCAGCGGCCCGGGGAAAAGGATCATTAAATTGGTCATCGAGTTTGCTGTTGGTTGCAAAGCGACCCATGATTTCGTGATTGCCAATGGCGGGAAATAAAGGCGCGTGTTGGATCAGTTCGCCGCCGCTGTAAACGGTTTTGATGCCGTTTTTGTCGAGTTCGGAAAATGCGCGACCTTGCAGAGCGGGAAAGAAGGCGCGGCCTCGGTAGTCGTCAAACCATTCGGAAGCGCGATCGGGTATATTAATTAAATCCCCAGCCATCAAAACCGCGTCAACTCTCCCCATTGTTTCGGCTACTTTCTGGAGATTTGCTGCTGTCATAGGCATCAATTGATGGTCGGAAGTGAGGAGGATTTTGAGCGCACTTCCTGCTGCTGGTGTCGCAGAAAGAGTGAAAACTTTGCTGCTGACAGATGCGCCGTCTTTCCTTTCGCTAGTGACTCGATAAGGAAGGCGAACACCGGGCCTTAAATTGGGGATTTCTGCTTCGTGTCGCCAGATGTCGCGGACAATTGGATTGCTGTCAATTATGCTTTGTTTGATTTCATCGGAAATGCGCGAGTCTTTGTCTTCGCGAGTGCGGCTTAGCTTGGTAGTATTTGCGGTCACAATTTGATTCAAATTTTCGCCATAAGCAACAGTGTTGCGAGTACCGGAAAACTCGGTAAACCAAACAACTCGCATCGAGTTTGCTGTTGGAAGTTGCAGAAACGGATCGGTTAAAAGCTGCGGTTTGTTAAGGTAAGATTGCATCATGAAACCTAGCAATAGGACAATCAAAATCAAAACACCAAAAAACCATGGATTGCGAGAATAACCTTGAGAAACTTCTACTTTATTGGGCAAAGGCGTTAACATAAGTCATTAGTCATTAGTTGTAGGGGGGGTTTCACCAGCCAAACAGAACTCCCCCCCAAATACATATAAACCCGCGCCGCCAACTTTAAATTTTAAACTACCAAGGTTATCAAAAAGTTAAGAAATTAGTAAAATATCTCACATCTAACAAACTTCAACCATTTTTTCACATCTTCTGATCTCTCCATTCTCTTTCTCTGCGCCCTCTGCGCCCTCTGCGGTTAATTAAAAAAAAAATCTTTCTCAAAAATAATTGAGACTTGCGATATAACCTTCTTAACACGCTTCCTTCAATCTAAAATCTAAAATCTAAAATCTAAAATCCCATGACCCGCCACCTTCTCAAAGCTAACTGCAAAACCGTACACTTGGGCGGTTTTTCTCCGAATATCGAACCTGCTTTAAGGGTGGATTCGGGCGATCGCATCGATATCGAAACCTATTCAGGATATTATGTTGCTGACAAAGCGCCGCCCGAATTTCTCACCCCCGAATTTTTAGATATTTGTCAGAATTTGCCTCCCAACCGCAAAGTTGGGCCGGGGCCCCACTTGCTGACAGGCCCGATTTATGTTAACAATGCCGAACCGGGAGACGTTTTAGAAATTCACGTTGAGGATGTTTACCCAAGTTTACCAGTAGGATTTAATGCAATTCGGCCCGGATGGGGAGCTTTACCGGAGTATTTCTCCGAACCTAAATTGCGGTTTATTCCGCTAGATTTAGAGCAAAAAACTGCTGCATTTCCCCCAGGTAGCGGCATTCGGATTCCCCTGCATCCTTTTTTTGGAATAATCGGCGTTGCCAATGCAGAAATCAACCGTTCTTCTATTCCTCCAGAGCGCTACGGAGGCAATATGGACAATCAGGAGATCCAACCAGGAACGCGGTTATTTTTACCTGTTTTTCTGCGCGGCGGTTTACTGTCCATCGGCGACGGACATTCGGCACAAGGAGACGGTGAAGTTGACGGTACTGCCATTGAAACTTCGATGAACGGGACTATTCAAATCATCTTACGCAAGGATTTATTTCTGATATTTCCGTTTGCGGAAACGCCCACTCATATTGTGATTATGGGATTTGGTAGAACATTAGATGAAGCGTTTGAGATGGCGGTAAAACAGACGGTTTATTGGCTCCAGACTTTTGCAGGTTTCAAAGAAGAAGATGCTTATGTTTTGTGTTCCCTATCGGTAAATTTTCGGATTACGCAGGCTGTCAACAATCCTCAGAAAGGAGTTCACGGAATGATGCCCAAGTGTATTTTGCCGGAGATAAAAATTATTGACCACCGAGTTTGATGTAGTATGATAACACGCGAGCGACCAAAAAATTAGGATCGCGATCGCACAAACTACACAAATTTGTCACTGCTGTGGTCGATCGGGATCGCGCTCCTGTTGACAATTAAGCTTAAAATAGATAAGTTACCAGTTCTACCTAAATCGAACTCAACATGAAAAACCAGACTGACGATGTTGCCAAAAAAGATTTAGTCGATCGAGCTTTTGAGAATACAGCAATACCCGATCCGACAGCGTGGGTGCACGAACATTATTTTCTGGCTAATTTCGCCGATACTCTGGCCCACATCCAAGAACATATGTCTGATGACAGTTGCGAAAGTGGCGAGAATGGTGACTCGGGCGAGGGGATATTATCGATCGATGCCAAAATTAGAGATATGTTGAGAGCTACTTTTAGCGACGACGGCTGGCAGTATGTCGAAAGTTTATTGTGAGTTTGGTAAAATCCATAAGTATTTGTACGTTCATAACTTTAGAGCGTAAGTTATACCAGTTTAAAAAAAGAATCCAACTTGAGCCCGGTGATCTAAACCCTTAGATCATGCGTTATTCCCAATTCTTTAATCTCAAATATCAAACCTCCAATAATATCAGTTTCCTCCCCCAACGCAGACTCGCAACTAAGAGTAGCTACGTGCATTTCCACCCCCATTTGAAGTAAATTTGACGTATTGTGATGTAGGATACTTTAGATGGGGGGGAAATTATTGTCGCTAGGGATTTCGATCGATCGCAAAAACGCCGCACTTTCTTCGGGCAAAGCAGTATTGATAAACATCCCGCTGCCCAACTCAAACCCAGCTTGCTTGGTGACTCTGGGAACAATTGCGATATACCAGTGAAAGTATTTTGTGGCCCGTTGGGCGCTCGGCACCGATCGAATATTATAGTTGTAATCGGGATTGTTCAATCCGTAATAAAGCTTAGCCAGTACAGTTTTCAAAGTATCAGCAAGATCCGTAATTTCCACCTCAGTAATTTCATCAAATGAAGAGGAATGTCGGCGCGGAAAAATCCAAGTGTGAAACGGTGAAAGTGCAGCGTAAGGGATAAAAGCCACAAAATGTTCACTCTCACAAATCACTCTTTCTTTCGCCGCTAATTCATCTTCCAAAGTCCGGCAAAAGAGGCATTCTCCCGTGTCGTCAAAATATCTAATAGCTTCGTCTATACGGCTGCGAAATTGGCTGGGTACAACGGGCGTCGCTGCTATCTGCGAGTGGGGGTGTTCGAGAGATGTTCCGGCAGTTTCGCCGTGATTTTTGAAGATAATAATTGTTTCAATGTGGGGATTTTTTCTAATTTCTACATAGCGCTGGCGGTATACTAAAAGTATGTTTTCAACTTCTTCAACACTCAACAAAGCTGTCGTCAAATCGTGTCGCGGATGTTCGACAATTACCTCGTGAATGCCGATTCCCGCCATCGTGCGGTGAATTCCCGATGATATCCTCATCCATTCTGCTGTCGGGGAGAGGGCGGGATATTTGTTGTGAATTGCCCTGACTTTCCAGCCAGTGCGATCGCCCAAACGGCAAGTTTCTAAGGTTCCATCTTCCTCATTTCCCACGCAAAACGGGCAATCGGCCCGGTGCGGTGGCACTGCTGCGGCTGACTTTTTTTTGTTAGCGAATTGATCCGGTCTTGTCGCCCGTTCGGTGGCGATGATTACCCAATCTCTGGTAATTAGATTTTGTCTAAGTTCAGACATTTTCTTACCTTCAGTTTCCGGGTCAAATTGTCTCTTATTTTAGATACATGATTTGTGATTTGTCATCGCTTTTTAGTAAAATCTTAATAAATCTTGATTTTTGAATTTCCGGCTTGTAGTCTGCTAGATACCCGAATTATTCAATAATTATGGTGTCTAAAGTGGGTAAAGCTAATAGCAGTTTGAACAAGTGAAAAAGCATCGTAAAATCGTTGCTCAATTCAAATCATCCGCGTGCATCAGCGCTTAAATTTTCTCACCAAGCCATTTCCTCCCCCTCGCCAACAACTCGTCCAAACTTTCGATCGGCCAAAACCGCACCTTTCCATCCGCATCACCTGTTATCAACAACTTCCCGTCTCGACTAAAACAAATACTATAAATCGGACTTTTCAACTTCACAAAATCTGCCTCACCTTTGAGCAAATTGCCCTTATAGCCGCTAAAGTTTGCAAGTAAATTACCCTGTAAGTCCCACAATTTGGCTGTCCCGTCATCTGAGGCAGTGGCGATCGTATCTCCTTTAGGGCTAAAACTGACACTATTTACCGATTTATTATGTCCGGTGAATGTTACCAAACAGTGGCCCTTCAAGTCCCACAATTTGGCAGTGCCATCATCATGTGAGGCAGTAGCGATTGCATCTCCTGTGGGGTTAAAACTGACACTATTTACCGAGTCATTATGTCCAGTAAAAGTGACCAAGCAGTTGCCTTCCAAGTCCCACAATTTGGCAGTTTTGTCATCTGAGGCAGTGGCGATCGTATCTCCTGTGGGGCTAAAACTAACACTATTTACCCAGTCATTATGTCCAATAAATGTTACCAAGCAGTTGCCTTGCAAATTCAACAATTTGGCGGTCTTATCCAATGAAGCAGTAGCGATAGTATTTCCATTCGGGCTAAAACTGACACTATTTACTAAGTCATTATGGGTGAATGTTACCAAGCAGTTGCCCTGCAAGTCCCACAATTTGGCGGTTTTGTCATCTGAGGCAGTGGCGATCGTATCTCCTGTGGGGCTAAAACTAACACTATTTACCCAGCCATCATGTCCGGTGAAAGTTTTCAAGCGGTTGCCCTGCAAGTCCCACAATTTGACTATGCCGTCATGTGAAACAGTAATGATCGCATTTTCTTTGGGGCTAAAACAGACACTTTTTACTGAGTTATTATGTCCGCTAAAAGTCGTCAAGCGGTTGCCCTGCAAGTCCCACAATTTGACTATACCGTCATGTGAGGCAGTAGCGATCGCATCTCCTGTAGGGCTAAAACAGACACTTTTTACTGAGTTATTATGTCCGCTAAAAGTCGTCAAGCAGTTGCCATGCAAGTCCCACAATTTGGCCGTGCCGTCAGATGAGGCAGTAGCTATCGCATCTCCTGTGGGGCTAAAACTGACACTATTTAACGATTTCTGATGTCCCGTGAATATTACCAAGCATTGGCCCTGCAAGTCCCACAATTTGGCCATGTTGTCATCTGAGGCAGTAATAATCGCATCTCCTTTGGGGCTACAATTGACACTATTTACCGATTTATTATGTCCGGTGAAAGTTTTCAAGCATTTGCCCTGCAAGTCATCCCACAATTTGACTGTGCCGTCATTTGAGGCAGTAGCGATCGCATCTCCATTCGGACTAAAACTAACGCTATTTACCCCGCCATCATGTCCGGTGAAAGTTTTCAAGCAGTTGCCCTGCAAGTTCCACAATTTGACTGTGCCGTCATTTGAGGCAGTAGCGATCACATTTCCAGTCGGGTTAAAACTGACACTGTTTACTGATTTCTTATGTCCGGTGAATGTTTTTAAGCATTTGCCATGCAAGTCCCACAATTTGGCTGTTTTGTCAGATGAGGCAGTAGCGATCGCATTTCCAGTCGGGTTAAAACTGACACTGTTTACTGATTTCTTATGTCCGGTGAATGTTGCCAAGCAATTGCTCTGTAAGTCCCACAATTTGACTGTGCCGTCATTTGAGGCAGTAGCGATCGCATCTCCAGTCGGGCTAAAACTGACACTTTGGATCAATTTATTATGTCCCGCAAATAGGCATTTATTGCGGATTTTAGAAAGAATTATTTGCAAAACTAACAGAGGATTGGTAACGGGATATTCGGAAACCGGGGGATTATCTGGTATCCACTTTTTTAAATCTTCTCCTGCTTTGATAGCTGCCCGTAAGGCTTCTATTTGCTTTCCCTTAGACTGAAAAAAATTTAACGCCATGCGTGCAGCTTCATCAATTTTTATAATTTCTCTAAATTGTCTGCGAACTTCTTTTAATAATTTATTAGATGTCCTCAGTTCTTGACGTTCATCATCTCGACAGGCATCTAAAAAATCATTGTCCTCATCGCTTAAACGTTTCCCCACTTTCCACTGCAACGCATCATCCAACGCTTGACCGTGCAACAGTCGGGAAGTATCTTGACGATTTGAGGCGATCCAAGCGGCGAAATTTTCTTGGTAGGGGCGGAGTTTCGCTAATTCTTGCTGTACCCAATCGAGGTCGAAAATAGCTGCGTATATGGGGTTATAAACTTGTAGATATCCGTTGCGTTTGACGACCAATCCTGAAAGTTGTAACCTTCTTTGATCCAGACTATTATCAGCACAAATTTTATGCTCCGCGTCCGTCAGTATTTGCTGATAAATACCCAGCAGTAGCGCCGTGCGGTCTTGATAGTCAAGCAGCAAGCGATCTCTAATTGTCTTTAAATGTTCTAGTTCATCATTCGCTTCCCAATTCTCAATGACATACTTTTGCACTAAAGCTTTCACATCAGAAATCCCACGGGCAGATTGATATACCATCAGTCGGCAGAGTCTTTGCATCAAAAAAGGTTGCCCCTTTGTCCAATGAAAAACCTCAGCTAATATCTCCTCTGATATTTCCTGCGCTCGCTCTCCCATTAAGCCAGGAATTAAAGCAGGTCGAGCTTCCTCAAAAGTAAAGCCTGTTAAATCAATAGCCTTACCAATATTAAAAGGTGTGCGGTCTTTATCGCGAATCAAATCTGCTGGCGTGGCAACTCCCAAAAGACAAAAAGCAAGGCGCTCAAATTCAGAATTAATCGCTCTTTTGTTATAGCAAGCGCGGATTAAAAGAAAAAAATCATCTTTCCAGCCCAGATTTAAAATCGAATCAATTTCATCAATAAAAATAACAATGTTTTGCGAAATCTCTGTCAATAAAACATCTTCAATAAACTGACTCAATCGCTGAGACGGCGACAACAATTGTCGCTGCTGCCACCAACTATCAGCATCCACCTTTCTGGAGAGTGTTCCACCTCGAACCAACTCAGAAATAATCCCAAAATACCAGTAGTCTGAAGTTTTGCTACCGATATCTGTTAAATCGATCGCAATACATTTAAAGCCTGCTTTTTCGCGCAAGCGTTTCATCGTTTGTACTTGCAAGCTAGACTTGCCCATTTGCCTGGAGTTCAACACATAACAAAATTCTCCTGCTATCAAACTAGCATAAAGTTCGCTATCTGCCTGACGCTTAACATAGGTAGGATGTTCGTATCCTAAAGAGCCACCAACTTGATATTGATAAACGGTCATAATCTGGTTTTACCCTCGACTCTAATCTCGAAACTTTTCCACAAAATAATCCCGATATAACTGACAGCTAGGAGTGATACCATGCTGATTTTGTTTAACTAAACCCGTACTCAGTAACTTAAATTCTAGCACCTGTTCTAATTTGACCGCACTGTCTGCAAAAATAACTTGTTTGAGAGCCGCTTTGAGTTCAGAAGAATTTTGCAAGTTTGCCCAGTGTTCCTGCAAATACTGGCGGTAAATTCCCACATCTGTAGCTGCATTTTGCAAAATGTCTGCTAAAGATATATTGGGATCATTCAAATGATAAAGCGCCTTGCGTACCAGATAAGGATAACCCCCAACCATTCCCATCAATGCGCCAACTTCATCAGTTCCCCAAGATAATAGATGGCGGCTGGCTAAATCTAGAATATTTGGCTGGCTAAATTCGGTCAACTCTACTGGAAACCCGACATTAAATGGTGATTGATTAACATCTAATTGCACGTAAACATTTGTAGAATGGAGCAGCACCATTCGCAAGTTTTCCCAAATGTCTGTTTTCTTAGTTTCGTCAAACCAACTTCGTAACATACTCAGAAAGTTTCGGGCAGTTTCCTCATAAGAAAAAATACAGTCTATTTCTTCTAAAGCCAAGACTAAAGGACAATCTATAGCTTCTAAAACTTCAGTTTGAAAGTAGTTTTTGCAATTTACGAGAATTCCGCCGCGCCCCTGTAAATATTTATCGATATTAGATTCTAGTTTGAGCTGTTGGCTGATATTCAAGCAAAACCAGTGGAAAAATTTATTTAAGCTACTAAAAATTTCTGTTTCAGCATCTCTAAAATCTAAACGCACTAATCGATAATCATTTGTTTGTGCGCGTTCGATGATGCGATTTAATAGAGAAGTTTTTCCCATGAACTTGGGAGCTTTAATGCGAATCATTGATCCCCGTCCTAAAATCTGCTGATAACAGTCAGCTTCCATTCGGGAACGCTCTATATAAAACTCAGAATTTAATGGCACTGGGCCTTCTGGAACTTCTAATATTTTTCGAGGTTCAGGGGTTCTTTTCCCATATTCCTTTAATAACTCTTCACAAACTAATTCAGGTTTATGTTTTACAAATAATATAATTAACTCTTCACGTTGCGTATATCCTCCACCTGGCTCATTTTTGATATTAAATGACTGGCAAATATTGGAAATATGATCGCTGACACACGACCTCGTTACTTTTGGGGTGAGAGAGTTAGCGATTTGTTGGTCTGACTTATTTTGCAAGAACTCCTTTAGCACGGGACGCTGTTTTGTTTTAAGCTTGTCTGTATAGATAGCCTCAAACTCCTGTTTAGTCATCTTCTCCATTCCACCTCAGCCTCAAACCTGCCTAATTTCTCTTAAATTAGCATAACTTAGAGCTTTAGGATAGCTGTTCATTCAATCCCTAGTGAATTTTCACAAATTTCTCAGCCAAAAGTGATTTGTGAGTTTTTTCTCACAAACTCTTTCACAAATCCTTCAAGCGCAACTCACAATCTCTTCAAAATTTTACTTAACAACTAATTTGGGAGGCTAAATTGACGATCGCCCGCGAACACAAAAAATCCAGATATCGTAGGAAATGTAGATAGAGATTAAAAAAAATGAAACCAGAAAAACCGAATAATAGACGGAACTTTTTGAAGAAGCAGTCTAACTCAGATATCAAATGGTTCTTAGAGAAAGTTTGTGTACCCATCCTCCTAGTGACGATTCCTTTAACACCAAGTGCGATCGAACTTTTGCGGAATGAACAACCGCCAACTCCTGTACAAAAGGTTCCACCGATCGAGCACACGACTCCACCCTCACAATAATATCCGATGCGATCGCCCTTGTTAAGCCAACTGCAACTGCACATTCTGCAACTTGCAAATAGCTTTCAACACTTGCGCCAACAAGAGCGATCGCTCTTTGTCAATCAAATTCAATTCCGGTAAAATCTGATAAGTGCAAGGATTGCCCCGCGTCAGATACACAAACTGATAGTTACGTCCATTCGTCGTCAATCCCCAAACAGACGATTGCTGCTGCAAACTTTTATAAGCATAAGTCAGCAATTGCGGCAAACCGGCCCAAGGATCGATCGCACTATTTTTCGCCTCGACTACCAAAATCCAAAACTGTGCCGCCGCGAGTTCTGCATCCGGCTGATTTACCGCTAAAATATCCAAGCGCCCTTTAATTAAAGTATCCCCATCCTCAACCTCGATCGGGATGCTATCTTCCATTGTCAGCACGATCGGAATATCAAAAAATCCTGCTAATCTCATTAACGGTGAAAGCACTAAAAATTTAACGAGTTCTTCTGAAACTTTTCCGGCTGATAAGTAGCGTCGAAAGTCAGTTCTAATTTTTAATGTTTCCTGCTGTTCTAATTCTGACAGCGGTTCCAGAGAGAAAAAATCGGTGAAGGCGTCTCCTTCTCGCTCTTCCAGTTTGAGAAGGCGACGAACGTCATTTAGCGAAAGTTGGCTTGCTTCTAAATTTTGGGTCATAGCTTTCATTTAATTAAATTTTACTAACTACCTAATTATAGCTGATATAATTTACAAAAAAGTACACTTTAAAAAAAGTTAGCACAATAATTACTAAAAGTAATCAAGCATTAAATAGGCTAAAAAATCCTATTCATCTGCGTTAATCGGCCTTCATCGGCGAGCAAAAAAAGAACTACCTCTCAACCTCTTACAAAATTTCCCAAAGTCTTAAGGAAAATAAACATACTTTTGCCCCAAGTTATGCAAACAATAGTTAAAAAGACTAACCGAAGCTAAAGTTAAAAGCAATGTCACAAGATACGATCGAATCAATTCTGCATGAAAAACGCCTATTTCAGCCGCCCGCTGAATTCTCCCAAAAAGCTCACATCAAAAGCCTAGAAGAGTACCAAGCCCTCTACGACAAAGCCAAAGCTGACCCCCAAGCATTCTGGGCAGAACTCGCCACCCAAGAATTGCACTGGTTCCAAAACTGGGATACCGTGCTCGACTGGCAACCGCCTTTTGCTAAATGGTTTGTCAACGGTAAAATTAATATTTCTTACAATTGTCTGGACAGACACTTAACCACTTGGCGCAAAAATAAAGCCGCCCTGATTTGGGAAGGCGAACCCGGAGACTCCCGCACCCTCACCTACGCGCAACTCCACCGCGAAGTCTGCCAAATGGCGAACGTCATCAAAGAATTGGGAGTTCAAAAGGGCGATCGCGTCGGCATTTATATGCCCATGATTCCCGAAGCTGCGATCGCCATGCTAGCCTGCGCCAGAATCGGTGCAGTACACAGCGTTGTTTTTGGCGGTTTTAGTGCAGAAGCTTTGCGCGATCGCCTCAACGACGGCCAAGCAAAACTCGTCATCACCGCTGACGGAGGCTTCCGCAAAGATGCAGCAGTCGGCCTCAAAACACAAGTAGACAAAGCATTAGCAAATGATGCCGTACCCAGCGTTACCAACGTTCTGGTAGTTCAGCGCACCAAACAGCAAATTGACATGGAACCAGGGCGCGATCGCTGGTGGCATGAATTGCAAAAAGGTGCATCCGCTGACTGTCCGGCCGAACCGATGGATAGCGAAGATTTGCTGTTCATTCTTTACACTTCTGGAAGTACCGGAAAACCCAAAGGAGTCGTCCATACAACCGGTGGTTATAACCTTTATACCCACATGACAACCAAGTGGATATTCGACCTTCAAGATACCGATGTCTACTGGTGTACTGCTGATGTAGGCTGGATTACCGGACACAGTTACATAGTCTACGGGCCACTGTCCAACGGTGCGACAACTTTAATGTATGAAGGTGCTCCTCGCCCTTCTAATCCCGGCTGTTTTTGGGATGTAATTGAAAGATACGGCGTCACAGTTTTCTACACTGCACCCACCGCAATTCGCACCTTTATGAAAATGGGTGAACCATTGCCAAATGCCAGAAATTTGTCCTCTTTGCGATTGTTAGGAACCGTCGGCGAACCGATAAATCCCGAAGCTTGGATGTGGTATCAGCGCGTAATTGGCAACTCGAATTGTCCGATCGTCGATACTTGGTGGCAAACAGAAACCGGGGGAATTATGATTACCGCTTTGCCCGGTGCAATTCCTACAAAACCCGGTTCTGCAACCCTACCGTTCCCCGGAATTGTAGCCGATGTTGTTGACCAAGATGGCGAACCAGTCACTAACGAAAGCGGCGGTTATTTAGTGGTGAAGCATCCTTGGCCGGGAATGATGCGTACACTTTACAACGATCCCGATCGCTTCCGCCGCACTTATTGGGAATATTTGCACCCGAAAGATGGCGAATTCGTGTACTTTGCTGGAGACGGCGCGCACCAGGACAAAGACGGTTATTTCTGGGTAATGGGCCGCGTTGACGATGTAATAAATGTGGCCGGACACCGACTCGGCACAATGGAAGTCGAGTCAGCTTTGGTATCGCATCCAGCGGTGGCGGAAGCTGCGGTTGTTGGTAAACCCGACGAGATTAAAGGTGAGGAAATTGTGGCTTTTGTCACGCTGGACAACTCGCAGCAACCTAGCGATGAATTGGCTAAGGAATTGAAGCAGCACGTTGTTAAGGAAATTGGGGCGATCGCCCGTCCCGGCGAAATTCGATTTACCGATGCTTTGCCGAAAACGCGAAGCGGCAAAATCATGCGCCGGTTGCTGCGTTCTTTAGCTGCGGGAGAAGAGGTTTCTGGGGATACTTCCACTTTGGAAGACCGGACGGTTTTGGATAAGTTGCGGGGAGGTTCGTAGGGGTATTTTGCAACCGCAGATGTAGGCAGATAAACGCAGATGAACGCAGATAAGATTACATCTGCATTCATCTGCGGTTTAATTGTTAATTTGCTTATTTGCCGCGCCACAGATGAACGGCATCGGCGTTAATTTCAGACCTTACCTGTAGCCAATCCTCCAGCAAGTAGTCATCATCAACTGCTTGCTTGTGCTGTTCGTCTTTGAGAATTGCCAAGACGTGAACTCCAGACGGATAGTTGACATGACGAATTTCTGGGTCATATCCCAAGTCTTGAATTTTTGCCAGAACGCGATCGACAGCACCGGCAACAGTCAGATCGACGGCCAGAATAATTTGACCGAATTTAGCACCTGGTTTTACACATTCCAGAACAGCCATTGTTTGAGTCGATGGGAGGTATTATCCTCCGCACCTCTCAGTTAGATCCCGACGTGCTGGTTTCCCCGCATCCGGCTCCCGATGTTCTTGGCTTGCGCCTTTGCTCATGTGTAGACAATCGTGGCAACTTTCGTGAACCGCTAGAAGGTTGTTTATTTTCCAATTACTGTGGCAACCATCTACGTGATGCAGATGTACCTTTTCATCGCCTAGCATTTTTAGACCACATTTCCCACATTTATGGTTTTGCCGTTTTAAAGCTCTAGAGGTTTCGCCGTTGTAAAGCTTGCTATTACGCTCGCTCCAGTAGGCTATATCTCCGTCGTAAGGTGATTTTTCCCCTTTGATTTTGACGAATTTATTTTCGGAGTAAGGAACCGTCGGGAATGCTTTATCCAGCAGTTTTTTGCTGGTGTCGCGAGATTGTTTCGATTCCTTATTGAATACCTTGAAGGCTCTTTTTTGGATAAACCACAGTGATAACCGTGACCCTTCCAACTTACAGTAGCGATGGTAATTTCTCCAGCCTCTAACTACAGGGGCTAATTTCTCAGCTTTGACTGTAGCACCATAATTCGGGTTGTTAACTATGTGTTTTACCTTCTGACGGAACACTTTAAAATTGTCCGCTGATGGGACGCATCTAAATTTCCCGTTGTTTTGCACTTTGAAATGCCAACCGAGGAAGTCAAACCCATCTGTCGCAGCCGTTAGCTTGGTTTTCTTTTCACTAACCTTCATACCTCGTTCTGCCAGAAATTCGCTGACTTTATCAAGTATTGCCAGTGCGTCATCTTTGGGCTTCAGAATTATTACCATGTCGTCCGCGTAACGGACTGATTGATGTATTCCTTCGATCCCATTGAGAGCGATATTGGCTAGTAATGGACTTACCACGCCCCCTTGCGGGGTTCCTTGTTCTGGAAATTCTGGATTGACTCCTGATTTTAGACAGCGGAATATTCCGGTCTTGATGCCCCTTGGGGCGATGAGTCGTTCCATTATGCTCGCGCGTGCTTATCTTGTCAAAGCATTTTTCGATATCGAGCTCGATAACCCGTTTCTCTATTCCGTTGCTCTTAGAGCGTAGGTTGTCGAACAGAGTTTTCTGCGCGTCATGCGCCGACCTTCCTGTTCTAAACCCATAACTCCGGGCGTGGAAGGTTGCTTCGTGTGCTGGCTCTAGCGCGTATTTTGCGAGGCATTGCCACGCTCTATCGGCGATAGTCGGTATCTTAAGGAGGCGGGTACTCCCATCCTTTTTAGGGATTGGTATTGAGCGCAACTTCTGATGTTTCCAGTTGTTGCTTTTGGCTCTGAGTTCTTCACTCAGTGCGAACCTTTCCTCAAATGTGAGTGAGGCTTTTCCGTCGATTCCCGCAGTCTTTTTGCCAGCATTCAGTTGCGTTACTTGACGTATCGCCAACATTCTTGCAGCCCGAGATTTCAGAATTAGCTTTTGGAGGGACTTCGCTTTCGGCTTGTCTCCAACCTGAATCGCTTTAAACACTCGTTTTTGTAGGCGAAATAAGTCCCTTCGGAATTTCTTCCAAGGTAACGTCTTCCAAGATTCACTAACATTGCTGCTGTGTCTAATCATGCGCTGCTCTAACTTATGTTTTCTGAACACCTCAGACCAATTACGGTCTGTCCTACCCGAACTAAGGGGATTCCGCTGCTCGTCTAGCCTACGAAAGGGTTCGACTTCCCCTTGACCCTTAGTCCGTTTTTCTTCGTTCCCTCGGTTAGATTGATTGTTCCTTTAGGTGGAGCCAATTTAACTACTGGATTCCCAGGACTCTTGCCGATATTAAATGTACAATTCGGCGGGAATAAGCTCCAGTGAAGTCGGGATTTTTGGTCTGTGACCCGCTTAGGAGTAAGTTACTTTTCTAGGCTCTGTTTCACCATTGGAACTCCCCATTAGCGCCAGTGTCACCCCACGTTGGGTGTCTGGTTGCGCCCTGTTCCCAGCTTCACTCTCCAAGAATCGAGCTTGGTCGGTGTGGGCAGATAGGGAGTCATGCCTGAGTCTGACAGAAGGGACTTGCACCCTTATCATACCGAGAGTTCAGCCTTGTGGCTGGAAACGTTATGTACGGGCTTTTACCGTGATTCACGTTCCAACGAATCGCACACTCTTTCTCCTTGTAGTTGCAACGGTACACTTGAGGGCGATTTTCGACTTTTCCGGGTTGAGTTACAGATTCTAATTCAACTCGGTAGCGATCGGCTCGTTTTTGGCACTCCTGTTTCGCTTGCTTGGGGTTATCCGCTAAAATCGGCTCGTCTCAGCGTTCTGGTTCTTTTTCTGGATCTTGAATCATAATTAAATTGCTCCTTTGTTGGACGTTCAACTTCGGGGAAGTCGTCTTGGCATGGTGCGGCAACATTCTGCCAAGGCGCATTTATCTGCTATAATTGTACTGCATTTTTCAGTATAATTGCAGTATGAGTAACAATGTTAAAGTTCTAACCATTCGACTGCCTGAAATCGAAATGCTTCGGCTGGAAGCTTATTGCGCGAACAGCGGTCGAACAAAGACCGATGTGATTCGCGAATATATTAGGAGCTTGGAAGGTGAAACTCGATCGCTCCACAAAAATTAATTGATAATCGATGAATTATTTGGCTCATCTATTCTTATCAAAAGGCACGCCAGAATCCCTGATTGGCAATCTCTTAGGAGATTTTGTCAAAGGTTCGGCAGTCAACCTATATCCCGAGGAAATTAGAAAGGGCATCGATTTGCACCGCAAAGTAGATAGCTACACGGACACTCACCCCATAGTGCGATCGAGTAAAAGCCTTGTTTGCGGCGATAGACGCAGGTTTGCTGGAGTTTTGATTGACGTGTTTTACGACCACTTCTTGGCTAAAAATTGGCTGGAATATTCAGAAATTCCGCTCCGCGATTTTTCTCAGGATGTCTATAAAATCCTGCAAGACAACCGCGATATATTACCTGAGTCTCTCCAGCGGGTGCTGCCAACAATAATTGCCCGCGACTTGCTTTCATCTTATCAGGAAATTGCCGAAATCGGCATCACTCTTACAAGAATGTCGGCGCGACTCAAACGGACAAACAACTTGGCAAGCGGCATAGAAGATTTGACCGCTAACTATCAGCGATTAGAATCAGATTTTCGAGATTTTTTCCCCGAGTTGATAAAATACGCCACAGTTGACAAATATTAATACAAACAACAAAAATTACAGTTGCTCTTGATAACGAACTCGTGTATGATTCAACCGATATCTGCATGAAATCTCAAGTGCAACAGGGTTGAAAATATGGCAACCAGAATTCCGAACTTGCAAATAACTAAAGTAGTTGACGGCGACAGCATCAAAATTTCTCTCAACGGCAAAACCGAATCTCTGCGCCTGATTTGCGTCGATACAGAAGAAAGTCATTCGGGAGGTTCCAAACCTGTAACTGCGGCGGGGAAAGCAGCTTCGGAAATGGCTAAAAAATACTTCGCCACAGCAGATGGCGGACTTGCTCAAATTGACATAGAATTTGATACAGATGACCCGATAGAAATTGCGGTGGAAAAACACCGCGATAACTACGGCCGCCTCCTTTGTTATGTGCATAAAGACGGAGAAAATTACAATCTGAAACTGATTGCAGAAGGCTGGAGTCCCTACTTTGTAAAATACGGCCGCTCCCGATTATATCACCGCCAAATGACTGAGGCAGAATCGGCGGCAAAAGCTTACAATCTGATGATTTGGAATCCGATTATCAATGCCAAAATTCCCTCTCGCAACTATGCTAATTTACTGCCTTGGTGGTCGATGCGAGCCTCGATTGTTGAAGAGTTTCGGTTGTCGGAAGCAACGGCAGGAGCGCTTTCTTTGAGGTTGCACTACCCGAAAATATTAGCTGCTTCTGAGAAAGCTAAATCTATAACTATTTTCTGCGATTTGCAGGCGGGAATTACTAAATGGATCGGTGGCAGCGCTCTAATTTATGCTGGTTCGGTGTATCATAAATTAGATTTGTGGATACCAGATGCTGAAACTGATGAAATGGCTCCCTTGAAGCGGCTAATCGAGAAGCGTTATGCGGGTGTGGGACGGGGATATGTGTATGTCAGCGGGAAGGTAGAACAGTACAAAGGGAAGCCTCAAATTGTTTTGAGGGATATCAAACAACTTTCTGATTTTCCCCGATAATATTTAAACTAGAGTTAATTTCATCAATCATTTTTACTGCATATAATGTTCTTCGGAAGTACGATCGCACAAATAGAGGGCTATCCTAAAAAAGATCGCCCTCAATTCAGCCATGATATTCTATTTATCCAGAGATGCAGGAACATTTATTGCTGCATTGAAGGAGTATCAAAAAATCGACATCCTAATGGATTTGTGCGTGCAGATTGATTTGGAGGAGTTGTTATAGGAGGACGAGAGTTAGGAGGTGTGCTATTCAATTCTGAGACGGTAAAAGATTTAGAAATAGTAGGATTTTTCCAGAGAGCGTTCGCAGAAGTGTTAGCAAAATTTGGTGACTGGGTACTTGTGATATCCGGTGTTTCAGTTACATTTGTCTGCGATTTGACTGTCGTTTGTGCGTGACATGGATAGGCAGTCATAACAGAAATTACAGCCAAGCTCAGAAACCCAACATAGCCCGTTGATTTAATCATATTTATCTAAACCTAAACTTAAAGAACTATTAGTAATGCTCCTAATAATAGATTAAGTTAGGAAAACTTATATTTCAAGCGTGTTTCTGCGTATTTTTTTAAACTTAATAATTAGGTATGTGTATGTAGGAAAGAAAGATATAAACGGGGAAATTACTACTAAATGTAAAGCTTTAGTAAAGATAGCGGGTTTTTACTGAGAAAAAATCTTAGGACATCCCGCTGGGGTTTTAATATGACTGTCTGCTGACGGAAAAACACCTTTCTCGCTGAACAGGCATCCTGCCTGTTCCACAAAATTAAATTTTCTTGTGGGCCGTTCCTCCGGGCCGAGTTCACCAAAATTGTTTGCAATTCGCGATTTACTAAACCCGGCCCCACAGGATTAAACTCTTAAAAGGAGAATGAAGTTCTCAGTACACCAACTGAGATCGGGTCGCTATCGGGAGTATGACCGGGTTGAAAAATCAAGATTAATCCAGGGGTGACGCTGATATTATCATTCACCTGCCAGCGGTAGAATACCTCTACATGAGTAGTCGTTCCGGGTTGCCCGCCCGATCGCCCTAAACCCGTATCTAAAAAATCAGGAACGTTATTGCCTGTAGGTAAATTGCTGCTGACAATTTTAGGCGGTTGCCCGATATAAATTCCTCCTAAATTTCCGGCTTTAAACAAATCGGGAAAATTTACAAAAACCATATAATTTGTAGTGGCTACCGTACCAGATTTACCAGGAATGCGAGAATTTGTATAACCAGCCCAACCTCCCATAGAAACTCGCGATGAAATGCGCCAATTTAAACTTGATCCAACTGCATTTGTTTCCAGAGATGCGGACTTATTTGTGTTAGGATTAATAGCAGTTAATTGGCTATCCCCTGCCAAACTAATCAGATTACCGTTCGGCGAATAATCGTTAACGTAATAGATAGTAAAATCAACGGGATCGGCTGGTGTCAGAGTTAGTTGTACACCCAAGGTATTGTGTCCTGTAGACCCATTAGAACTGACAAAAAATCCGGGAATGTTAGTAGAATAAACTGCTTGCAAACTGGCTCGCTTCGCAAATTGCCAGTCAAGGCCGATGCCGCCTAAACCCAAACCAGTGTTCAAAATTGGGTTTCTTTGGGCGAAGGCAGAAAGGGGGCCGGAAGCTGCACTTTCTGCCCGATTCGGCCCTCGAAAAGCGGTAATCATGTTAACTCCTGCTGTTCCTGCAAACACTGCCAATTTGTCCCCGACCAGAAAGCGGTAGTTGAGGTCGCTGAGAGTTAATCCAGAAGTTTCGGCTAAATTATAAGCAAGGTTTACGTCTTCGGTTAATTGTGGTGAAGTGCCTCCGTTCTGGTTGTAAAAACCGATTAATAAGTTACTGCGAGGACTAAATTGAGTGGTTAAGTAGAATTGATTTAGGTTAATGGTGTTGACATTTGTACCGGGGTCTTTGGTATCTCTTTTGCCGTCTCTGGGAGTCCGATCAGCACGGTTGGCAGTGCGCCCTTGTATCCCAAAAATTGTAAATCCCGACAGCTTAGTTGTGGTCGAAAATTGATTGGCTTCTAGTTCGCTAGTTCGCGCTTCTAGCACATCCACTCTGCCTCGCATTGTGGCAATTTCTGCGGCAAATTCTTCTTGCAATTTTTGCAGTTTTATTAAGTCGTCTCGCTTAGCTAGACTTTCAGTTGATTTGGCGATGGACTCGCGGATTTTATCTAAACAAGCATTGACTCCGGCTGCAAATTCATAGCGGGTTATAGCGCGGTTTCCACGATAGGTTCCGTCGGGGTATCCAGCTATGCAGCCGTATTTTTCTACTAAGGATTGCAGGGCTTGAAATGCCCAGTCTGTGGGCTGTACGTCGCTGAGTTGGGAAACTGATGTAACTTGTTCTATTGAGTTTTCAGCAGGGTAAACTAATGGGGGATTTTCTAATTTATTTTCTTCAACTAACGGAGGTATTTCTGCCGGCTGGGTTTCGCTGGCTTCGGATATGTGAGTTTCTCTCTCACTCGCGATAGGTACAGGCGGCTCCGATGTGGGGTTTATCGGTGAAATTACATCTACATTGTGAGAAGCTTCGAGGGATTGTCGATCGAGATTACGATCAAAATTATCCGCTAGATTATTTGTCGGTGCGGGTAATTGATACCATTCATTAACTGGATGTTCTGAATTTTCACTATTTGCTGTTGTTTCAGGATCTGTCGTTTCTGCTAAGGCTGGAATGCTGAATAATGCCTGCAATCCGAATCCTAGTATTAAGCTGCTAAGGATTTTCCAAATTTGTCGATCGCACTTATGATTTTTCATATTATTTATACTTTGTGAGTTTAAGACCAAAAAAGTGAGAAAAAGCGCGATTCCCGACGGGATAGCTACGCACGCGCGTACTATTTGAGATGAAGGGCGATCGTAAATTCCATTCCTTCTCCCAAAACCGAGGAACAAGTCAAACTGCCGCCCTCGGTTTCTTCCCCTATGTGACGCCTGATTGACTATCCGGTTCCCGTTTTTTATAACAGATTTTGTAATGAAGGAAAAATCAAAAATCTGCGATATTATTTCCTCAGACATTCCTGTGCCCTTGTCTTTAATTTTAATCAAAAAATCTCGCTCTCGGTCGGATAGTTAAGTAGTAATATTAATGATGTGGGGGCGGATATAATCGAGACCCAAATACACCATTGCTTAGCTTTTTATACAGTATATATCGTCTTGTCCAGCACCATTCATAAACACCAGATTCAGTTCCCAGAGCATTTAAGCAAACTAATCTTTCCATAATTTTTGATGAGGTGAATGGCCGGCTAATTGTTATAGGCCTTCAAACGGTGCTGCCAAACCATCAAAGTCCTATCAATTCCTTCCCGGATATCGGCTAACATTTTATACTCGCTGTCTACACGGGAAAAAGTGTACAGCGATTTATCGGTTAACATCGTTCGCAGGGAAACACGAGCGATTTTTTTACCGATCGCCAAGTTTTTAACTTCAGTATCATTAAGGTTGATTAAGCCAAATATTATGTGTATTTAACCCGTTAATACTATAATATTATCACCGCAAATCTGTAGCTGCCAATAGCTGCGCGATCGATCCACACTCCAGAGACTTAAAAGCTATGTGCCAATTACTGGGAATGAACTGCAATGTTCCGACAGATATTTGCTTTTCTTTTGAGGGTTTTTCTGCAAGGGGGGGCAAAACGGACGTTCATCAAGACGGTTGGGGAATTGCTTTCTTTGAAGGTTTGGGATGTCGCCTTTTTATAGACTCTAAACCTGCGATTGCTTCTCCGGTTGCAGAAGTAGTACGTCGCTATCCCATTCATTCAACTAACGTCATTGCTCACATCCGCAAAGCTACGCAAGGCAAAATTGCTCTGGAAAACTGCCACCCTTTTATTCGGGAACTTTGGGGACGTTATTGGGTATTTGCTCACAACGGAAATCTCGAAAATTTTTATCCAGAATGTGCCGGAGTTTACAAACCGGTTGGCAAAACTGACAGCGAAAAAGCTTTTTGTTTGATATTAGAAAAGCTGCGCTCCACTTTTCCTCAAAGCAAGCCTGCTTTAGAGGAAATTTACCCGGTACTGGAGGAAATCACTAAAAGTTTGGCAGAACACGGAATTTTTAATTATTTACTTTCCGATGGAGAACACTTGTTCACCCACTGTTCTACTAATCTGCATTATATTGTGCGACAAGCACCTTTTGCTAGCGCTCACTCGATCGACGAAGATGTAACTGTCGATTTTCGGGAATTGACCAACGAGGACGATCGCGTGGCTGTTATTGCTACTTTTCCGCTGACAGATAACGAAGTTTGGACGCAAATCCAGCGGGGAGAATTGCTGGTATTTCAGGATGGTTTGCCGCTCAATTCTGGGCGGCTGGAGTTAAGTTAACGAGATTTAAACAAATTTAAAGCCTAAACAAAGTCCTAACCTCCTAAATGACCAGCTTTCCAGTTTGATTGAGGAAGCCAGATTTGCCATCGCGCTTGACAGCGGCTAAGCCTTCCGAAAAACTGTCGGCCGCCGAAAAGTGGGGGGCGATCGCACACTGGCCTGCTTGATTGATGTATCCCCACCCTTTTGAAGCCCTTACTGCTGCTAAACCTTCATTAAATGAGCGGGCGTTGCACAATTTGAGGATGATTCTTGTGGGGTGTCCCGCCTGCGGCGAAAATACATCGGACGAGCTCAGGAACTCATCCCACAAAACAATCAAAATCATCCCGCAATTATGCAACGGCTTCTACTGTCCCCGAACTGACAACACAGGGATTAATTCAGTTGAACAGCCGCTAAAATTTGTCCGGCTGTCACCGTTTGCCCCTTTTCACAAAACAACTGGGCAACAGTGCCCGCAACATCAGCAGTAATAGCAATTTCCATTTTCATCGCTTCCAAAATTAACAGGCGATCGCCCTCTGCAACCGCATCTCCAACATTAACCAGCACCTGCCAAACATTGGCCGAAACGTGAGCGACAACTGCCTCACAACCGATCGGCAAAGTAACCTCCGCAGCCGTTTCAGAACCCACATCCGCCGAGGATTCTGCGGCAGCTTCAGCGTCAAATTCCCCGGATGCAGCCCAGCGATCGCGCTCTGCATTAAATGCGGCCTGCTGCTGCGCTTTAAATTCAGCCGCACTGTTAGCAATAGAATGCAAAAACTCATTGTATTCTCTCAAATTAAAAGTGATTTCCTCAACCTTTAATTTAAACTTCCCTTCGATAAACGCTTCGCGACAGCGGTGCAATTCCTCATGGGAAACCGGATAAAATCGGATTTGGTCAAAAAAGCGCAAAAGCCAAGGTTTACCTGACTGGAAATCCGCCGTTTGTTTGAACCGATTCCACATTTGCACCGTGCGGCCGACAAATTGATAACCTCCGGGCCCTTCCATCCCGTAAACGCACAAATAGGCGCCGCCAATGCCAACTGCATTTTCAGGAGTCCAAGTGCGGGCGGGATTGTATTTAGTAGTAACCAAACGGTGGCGCGGATCCAGGGGAGTTGCGACGGGCGCGCCTAAATAAACGTCTCCCAAACCCATCACTAAATAGCTAGCATTAAATACAATTTCTCTGACTTGTTCGATGCTGTCAAGCCCGTTTATGCGGCGAATAAACTCAATATTGCTGGGACACCAAGGTGCATCCGATCGCACAGACTGCATATATTTTTCAATTGCCAACAGCGTCGATTCATCTTCCCAAGATAAAGGCAAGTGCACAATTCGCGCCGGCACTTGCAAATCCTCGATCGCCGGAAGTTTCGCCTCCGCCGCAATCAGTGCCTGCATTAGCTGCTGTTGGGATATCTGGCGGCTGTCAAAGTGAATTTGGAGCGATCGCATTCCCGGCACTAATTCGATAACACCCGGCAACGGATTTGCTTTCAACTGTTCCATCAATGCGTGCGCCCGAAAACGCAAATTTAAATCCAGCACCAACGGGCCGTATTCAACTAGAATATATTTATCCCCAGCTTGACGGTAAGTAACAGCAACCTGTCCCGGAGATTCTGGAATCTCGTGCAAAATTGGAGAGGCGGAAACTGCGGGAAATTCCTCCGCATTTTTCCCAAAAACAGGCAAGCAAAAAGTAGCAATTTGCCTATCTTGTGCTAATTCCCGCTGCAAAGCTTCAGCAAAACTCAAACAGTGAAAGCGAATGCTGTCCCCCGGTTTTAGTTGCCCGATTTTCCACAATTCCGACTGCACAATAGTAGCAGGACAGACAAAACCTCCCAAACTCGGACCGTCAAGACCGAGAATTACAGGCATATCGCCCGTAAAATCGATCGTGCCGATCGCGTAAGCATTATCGTGAATGTTAGACGGGTGCAAACCCGCTTCTCCTCCGTCTTGACGCGCCCAGGTGGGCTTCGGGCCGATCAGCCGAATGCCCGTCCGCGTCGAGTTGTAATGCACCTGCCATTCTGTAGAGAAAAACATTTCGATGTCGGACTCAGTAAAGAAATCCGGCGCGCCGTGAGGGCCGTACAAAACGCCGATTTCCCAATTATTGCTGTAGGTGGGAATTAGTTCCGGAGGCAAAGATATTTCCGCTTCCAAAGTGGCAGTTTGAAGCAGTTTAAGCACATCTCCCGGACGCAGCGTGCGACCCGCGTGCCCGCCAAATTTGCCCAGTACAAAAGTGGATTTGCTGCCCAAATAATCGGGGACATTAAAGCCGTGCTTGACTGCTAAATAAGTGCGGTAGCCGCCGCCTTGAATGGCTTTTAACTTGAGAATGCTGCCAGCTTTTACGGGAATTGCTGTCCAAAACGGCACTGGTTCGCCGTTTAGCGTTCCCTTCATAATTGCACCAGTCAAACTAATAACTGTATCGGCATTAAACCGCAGAGTTGGGCCTGTCGCTGTGAATTCCAATCCTGCTGTCGATTCGGGATTTCCTACTAAACGATTTGCCGATCGAAATGCCAGATGATCCATCGGCCCTGAAGGCGGCACGCCAACATCCCAATAGCCAATCCGCCCCGGATAATCTTGAATGCTACTGTAGGTTCCCCCATCCAATACATCGATCGTTAAAGGTGCGTATTCAAAAGAGTTTAAAAAGCGCGTGCTCAGTTCGCCCCGGCTGAATCTGGAATCGTCCAAAATCTGGCGGAGGTAATCTAAATTAGTTTCAATTCCCGCTATTTCACTGGCATCTAAAGCAGCTTTGAGTTGAGCGATCGCCTGGGTTCGATTATCCCCGCAAACGATGACTTTGGCTAGCAGCGGATCGTAAAAAGGAGTAACCTCCGTGCCGGTTTCTATCCAACTGTCGCAGCGGACGTTTTCGGGAAACGCAACTTGATTCAGCAACCCGGAACTCGGCTGAAAATTCTTGCCGGCATCTTCGGCATAAATTCGCACCTCAATTGAGTGTCCCTGCGGCTGATAGCGGTACTCTTCCAGGGGAAACAAATCCCCAGAAGCCTGTTTTACCATCCACTCAACAAGGTCGATGTTGTTGACAGCTTCAGTAACGCCATGTTCAACTTGCAAGCGCGTGTTGACTTCCAAAAAATAAAACTGTTTCGCATCGACATCAAACACAAATTCTACAGTACCTGCTGACTGGTAATTTACCGCTTTTCCCAACCGCACGGCTGCACCGTACAACTGATTTCGCTGTTCGTCGCTAATAGCAGGGGCGGGGGTTTCTTCAATTACTTTTTGATTGCGCCGCTGCACCGAACAATCTCGCTCACCCAAGCTTATGACATTGCCTTTGCCATCTCCAAAGATTTGGACTTCTATGTGCCTGGCTGTTTGAATGTATTTCTCTAAAAAAACGCCGCTTTGTTTAAAATTGCTTTGACTCAAACGCTGTACTTTTTCAAAGGCTTCTGCCAAATCTCGATCGCCAAAACAAGCCTGCAAACCAATGCCACCGCCGCCTGCGGTACTTTTGAGCATCACCGGATAGCCGATCGCCCCAGCCGCTTTTTCCGCATCCTCCAAACTTGCTAAAAGTTCGCTTCCGGGAGTTAGCGGCACTTGATTTGCAGCGGCTATTTCCCGCGCGGTGTGCTTCAATCCAAAGCAGCGCAACTGACTCGGAGTCGGGCCGATAAATGCAATATTTTCGCTTGCACAAGCTTCGGCAAATTCAGCATTTTCGCTCAAAAAGCCGTAACCCGGATGGATAGCTTGAGCTTTTGTTTGGTGCGCAACTTCGAGAATGCGATCGAAGCGCAAATAACTCTCGGCTGCGGCGGCTGCACCGATACAAACGGCTTCGCTGGCGGCGAAAACGTGCTTGGCGCGGGCGTCGGCTTCAGAATATACTGCTACCGAAGCAATTCCGAGGCGATCGAGCGTGCGGATAATTCGGCAGGCAATTTCACCGCGATTAGCAATCAAAACTTTGTTAAACATTTAGGTAATTGGTAATTGATAATTGGTAATTGCTAATTGATAATTGCTAATTGCATTGGTGTCTACTTACATCATGCACTATTCTTGCTTAACAGGAATGATGCCTGTTCCACAAACATTAAATTTTATTGTGGGGTGAGCACGAGAGCCATTGGTGTCAACTTAAGGCTGAAACCCTCCGTATCTCTTGCTGGTAGCCCAGTCTCGATCCCCCTAAATCCCCCTTAATAAGGGGGACTTTGAGTGCTCTTGTCCCCCCCTTATTAAGGGGGGCTAGGGGGGATCGAACCCTAATCGTCAGACAGCAGATCGGTACTACGTTTAACGTCTTTGTTGACACCAATTCACGAGATACCGCCCCTAAAAAGATTGCGGAGGGAGTGTCCACCCTCCTTTACACCGCATCCCAAACAATCAACTGAATCGGCGTAGGATTGTAAGCATTACAAGGATTGTTCATTTGCGGGCAGTTAGAAATAGCAACTAGCGCGTTCATTTCGGCTCGCAAATCAACTGTACTTCCCGGATCGGAGATGCCGTCAACAATTTCAAGCGTACCATCTTCGCTAACCGGAACATTCATAAAGAAGTTGATATTGCTGACTAAATCTCGCTTGCCCAAACCGTAGGGAAGAATTGCGGCGAGGAAATTTTCAACACAGGCGTGCTGGTATTTTTTATCTAGTCCAAACCGCACCGAATTGCTCTCGCAGCTACAGGCGCCGCCGGAGGTATCGTGCCGCCCGCAGGAGTCAGCAATTATGGTCATCATGGCCCGCCCTTCGTTGGAAATGAGTTTGCTGTTTGTAGTGACAAAGATGTTGCCTTGATGGACGATCGTATCGGGGGCACTGTAGCGTTCGGAAGGGTCATCGGCATTGTAAACTAAAAAGTCTACTGCTTGATTTCCGCCTAAATCTACAATCCGAAGAATTTGTCCTTTTTTGATGACGCGAGACCAGGGATGTCTGGCTGGTAAGACTTCGTTGTAAATTGCTAGTGCGGGATCTAGGATTCGTTTGCTGGTTAAAAGCATGGTTTTTTTCCTGAAGGTATGCAAAGGATAATTTGCTGTTTTTCACCGCTTCGGAACGCGGCTAGGATTGAGTTGTAAAAGAGGTTTATTGTTGAACGAACCAAGCATCGGTGTTGGTGAAGCCGCGCACTGCTTCCGGGTTGGCGGTGCGGCACAAGTCGTCTGGTGCGGGTGCGGGGGATTTCACAATCTGAATTTGGATGGGTTTTGGATCGTAAATTGAACCCGGATGCAGGATGTGGGGGCAGTTAGAGATAACTGTCAATACGTTCATTTCTGCTCGCAAATCGATAAAACTACCCGGTTTCTCGCAGCCTTCGCGATACTCCATCGTGCCGTCTGGTTTGACGGCAATGCGAGTAAATAAGTTGAGGTTCGGCATGATATCTTTTTTGCCCAATCCCCACCGAGTTAAGGCTTTGAGGAAGTTGTCGCGGGAGTTTTTCCAGTCTCCTTCGCCGTATTTTTTGGCATTGCTAATGGCGTTGCTGCATCCTCCTAGCAAATCGTGACAGCCGGAGGTGTCCTGGGTGATGGAAAATAGGATGCGCCCCATGTCTGTGTAGAGCACCATGCCTTGTTTGAGAAAGGCATTGAATTGAATTTTGGCGGTGTCTGCTGCGTTGAAACGTTCGATCGCATTATCGGCGTTGTAGCACAGCATGGAAACGCCGCGAGAGCCTTCTAAATCGGTGATTCGCAGGGTGTTTCCCCGCTTGATGACCCCCGACCAGTACGCGCCGCCCGGTACGGTTTCTTGCATTAATACGAGGTCAGAATCAATTTGTGAATTTGTGTCGATCGATGATAGTTGCACCATAAGTTCCTCTTGATGTATTTTGGGGGGTCAGCGAAACAAAGAAATAGTATTTTGTAGTGGCAAAACTCACCCTCTCCCAAAGTAATATTTATCTCCACTGATATCTTGCGCCATTCTCAAGAACGCGCAAGATGCCCGTTCCACAATAAAATTGAGTTTTGTGGAACGGGCATCTTGCCCGTTCCTAAATAGGTAATTGAGGATGGGGCAATATGTAAGTTTCCACTTACTTAGGTTGGCCGTTGTACTGTTGGCGCGAGTGCAAAAAGTGCAACTACAAACCTATTTCTATTTAAGCAGCCATTGCAACTGCTTCCTGTCCGTGTTTCCGCATCAAATCCATGAGTTCGTCGCGGTAATCGTGGAATTTAGCGTGCCGTTTAATGCTGGGAGTGCGATCGGGCAAATTAATCGACATTTCCTTTCTCACTGTACCGGGACGAGCGCCCAAAGCATAAATCCGATTGGAAAGAAACACCGCTTCTTCGACATCGTGGGTAATCATAAAGATTGTAATCTGAGTGCGGCGCCACAAATCGAGCATGAATTCGTGCATCGATTCTTTAGTGTGGATATCCAAGGCGCCGAAAGGTTCATCCATTAATAACACTTTAGGTTCAGAAGCGAGGGCGCGGGCGATCGCCACCCGCTGTTTCATCCCGCCCGACAATTCCTTCGGCAGCGACGAAGCAAACTGCGTCAATCCTACCACACTCAAATAATAGCTCGCTTGTTCGCGCCGCTTTTTCTTGGACACGCCTTGAAGTTTGAGACCAAACTCGGCATTTTCCTGCACGTTCATCCAAGGATAAAGAGTGTAATGCTGAAATACCATACCTCGATCCGGCCCAGGCGAAACAACTTCCTTGCCATCAATTTTCACTTCCCCTGTTGTCGGCTTGTCCAATCCCGCAATCTGCCTCAACAGAGTAGATTTCCCCGAACCGGATGCGCCTACCGCGCAGATAAATTCGCCTTGCTTGATGCTCATATTGATGTCCTTGAGGACAACTAACTTACCGTTTTTCGTTTCAAAGTTTTTGTGGAGGTTGTTGATTTGCAAAAACATGAGTTTATCCTCTGTATTGTAAGTAAAAAAATGATACCATTCTGCTTTTTAACATCTGCTTACTGTTTCTGGCTTGACCATTTACAAGAAACCCGCAGCAGATATTGAAAAAGCAAGTCAAAAGTCAGTCCGATCACCCCAATGACAATCAGCCCCACAAAAATTTCATCGGTTCGGAGAAATCGACCTGCGACACTGATCCGGCGGCCTAAGCCTTCGGTTGCCGCAATCAATTCCGAGACGATTACCAATTGCCAAGCTGCTGCTAGGTTGATGCGGCTAGCATCAAGAATTCCCGGCAAAACGTGGGGAAAAATAACTTGAGTTAGGATTTCCCAGCGATTGCCGCCCAACATATAAGTAGATTCGATCAAGTCTTTTGGAACAAACTTGACTGTATCCATCACCATCAGCGAATTGAAGAAAAAGACGCCGATAAATATCAGCATTATTTTGGGTTCTTCGCCGATTCCCAAGTAGAGAATTAGCAGGGGAATGAATGCTGGTGCGGGCATATATCGCATCAAGCCGAACATGGGTTCCAGCAAGGCGCGAATACTGGGAAAACTGCCCATCAGCACGCCAATTGGTATGGAAAAAACCAAGGCGAACAGAAAGCCCACTCCCACCCGCCACAAACTCGCTACCGTGTCTTTCAAAAGTTCGCGAGTGTTCCACAGCCGACCAAATGCTTCTAAAACTTTGCCGGGGGAAGGCAAAAATTTGGGGTCTACATCGGCGAAGGTTGTTACTAGCCACCACAGCAGCAGCGGCAGTGCGATCGATGTTACCGTTAACCCAATATTGAGGGGCTGTGGTATCTCTTCCGCAATCCGCCAGAAAACGGTGGGATTTAGGCTTTTTTGCTTGAGGTGGGATTGGATCGATCGGGGATCGGGATTTGGTGGCATGATTTAATTGCGGAAGGGTTTGTCGAGTAATTGGAGTAGATGTTGGGGATTATAAAAAGTATTTTTTTTAAGGTTTTTTGTGTCTGCACAATCGTAAATTATGCCTTTTAGCTTTTACCTTCGGCATAAGCTTTTATAAAGCGATCGTCAAATAATGTGCTGATATCGGGTTGGGTTTTTGCTAAATTTACATCCACGAGAAATTTGGTCATTTCTGCCGCCGCAAACTGCAATGATGTCATGTCATTTCCCGGTTGAAAGGCTTTCAAGTTTTCCTCGATCGTAAATATCTTAGTGCCGTTTTCATATTCTTTGTATTCCTCAACACTAACTCCGGCGCGGTTGGCTAGAATATCGTAAGATTTCTCTTTATTTGCTTTCATGTATTCCAATGTTGCAAACCATGAATTGACCAGGGCTTGCACTCGATCGGGGTGTTCGCCGATAAACTTTCGCGTGAATACCAAATGGTCGGAAATCGCCCCCGGAAAATCTTTTGAACTAAACAGTTCCTTGCTGTTCGAGCGTTTTAATGCCTGCGTGGTAAACGGCGCAAATACTGCCACCGCATCAACTTGCCCTCCGACGAAAGCCGCCGCAGCTTTGCCGGTTTCCAGCGGTATAAATTGAATATCTTGCACTGATAAACCTGCTTTTCTCAGCCCTAACAATAAGAGAAAGTGATCTACTGTACCTTCCTCTGCTGCAACTTTTTTTCCTTTTAAATCGGCGACGGAATTGATGCCTTCGGCAACAATCACTTTGTCATTTCCCGTCGAGTTGTCGTTGACTAAAACAATTACTTGGTCGGCGCCGCCTGATATAGAGTTTACGGTATCGCCGAGGGTTTGGCTGTTAGCATCTATCTGTCCTGCTGTGAGGGTGCTGATCGATTCTAAGTACCCGTCAAACCATTTTAAGTCTACAGCAACATTGTTGGCTTCAAATATCTTTTGTTCTTTGGCAATTTGCCAAGGAAACCAGCCGGGCCAAGCGCTGAATCCGAGGCTAACTGCATCAGCACTTACTGAAGAAGCTGCTTCGCTTTCTGTCGTGGTTTTGATATAAATTGCCGGGTTGACGCAGCCGACAGCGAAAAACAAGGTGATGAAAAATATGGCGCAGTAGGACAAGGGCGATCGCGTTATTTTAGGCGACCAATATCGGATATTCATAGCATATTCTGGTTGCAGGTTAGAGGTGAATATGTCGATCGAGCTTTTGCACCTTCTTTGGCTTCCTTAGCTTCCGCAAACCCCCTTGATATACAAGGATAAAGCCCGAGAGCTAACGAACCGAGTCTTGATGACCGATCGCGTTTCTCCCGGGCTTTTATCCCGCCGTGTAACTGGCTAGTGTTTCCCTAAAATTAAATCTGGGGACAACCAGTCTGCTTCTCTCGGACCAGCACTTGAACTTTCTAAGCGGAGTTAGAAACTGATTCAAATCGGAACCCTAGAAGCGGTTAAATTTTTAGTTTTTTGTCTGTATAAGTCCTGTTTGCAACCCAAGGAGTTATTCGAGACTGTTAGTAACAGCAATGCACTTAGCTTTTTGAAAGGTAAGCATACTGTAGCTTGCAATCCTACTAGATTGCTACGTTTCAAACGGTAACAGCAAACTTCATGCGAAAATGTGTAAAATGTTACAAAAAACGGTTTTTCTCGAATTTGTAATATTAAGTTTTTTGGAAGATTAAATCGGGCGATGAGATGGGGCGATTGGAAATCGCGAAGTTTACCTGCACAAAAAGACGCAACCCGCAAGGTGAGGGTTGAATATTTCTTTAGAAATACTTCGCTCCCTCGACGAGATGCAAGTACGATCGACAATGCGGTAAACTAGCATCCTATTTCTAATAACGATCGCCTTGCACAGCCTTTGAAGGCATTTCTTCAATCTAAAATCTAAAATCTAAAATCGACTGACGGTGCACTATGGAAAAATTTAACTACAGCAACAGTCTCGACATTCATTCGCTGCTCGATCGCTACCGCACCGGCTCGATCGCGCCAGCAGATGCGATCGCCAGCGTGTACGATCGGATCGAACGCTATGCAGATCCGGCAGTATGGATTTATTTAGCACCGCAGGCGGAAACCCTCGAACGCGCCAAAGCCTTGGAAAACCTAGACCCGCAACAATTGCCGCTCTACGGAATACCTTTTGCGATCAAAGATAATCTCGATTGGGCGGGCGTTCCCACTACGGCGGGATGTCCTCCGTTTGCTCGCACTCCAGCGCGATCGTCCGCAGTCGTAGAGCGTTTGTGCGCGGCAGGTGCGATCGCGATCGGCAAAACAAACATGGATCAGTTTGCCACAGGATTAGTGGGAACCCGCACGCCTTATGGAGTTTGTCGCAATCCGTTCGATCGGCGCTACATCCCCGGCGGATCGAGTTCCGGTTCCGCAGCAGCAGTCTCGGCCGGATTGGTGAGTTTTGCTCTGGGTACCGATACCGCAGGCTCGGGGCGGGTTCCCGCTGCTTTTACCAACATTGTCGGGCTGAAGCCAAGTTGCGGCTCGATCGGCACTCGTGGCCTGCTGCCGGCAGTGCGATCGCTCGATTGCGTTTCTGTGTTCGCTCTCACCTGTGCGGATGCAGCCTCTGTGCTGCAAGTAGCCAGCGGTTTTGACGCTGAGGATGCGTTTTCTCGTCGCCCTGAAACGAAAGTTTTGCCGGATTTATCCCGCTTGCGGGTGGGAGTTCCCGGAGACGGCGAACTCGAGTTTTTCGGGAATGCAGAAGCCGAACAGCGCTACCGAGAGGCGATCGCGCGCTTGCAATCTTTGGGCTGCACGATCGCACCTATTGACTTCAAACCCTTTGCAGATGCTGCCGAACTGCTCTACGGCGGGCCTTGGGTAGCAGAAAGGTTGGCCGCGATCGGCGATTTCCTCGACGCGCACCCAGAGGATATCGATCCGATCGTCTACCAAATTATCAGCGGTGGCAAACGCTACGATGCCGTCGCGGCTTACCGCGCGTCGTACCGGTTGGCCGAGCTCCGCCAGCAGGCAGAAATTCAGTGGCAGTCAATGGATGTGTTGGCGGTTCCCACGACTGGTACGATTTATACAGTCGCAGAAGTTGCAGCCGAGCCGATCGCGCTCAACACCAATCTCGGTCGCTACACGAACTTTGCGAATTTGCTCGATTTGTGCGCGATCGCAGTTCCCAGCGGGTTTCAAAGCAGCGGATTGCCCGCAGGATTGACACTGATGGCTCCTGCGTGGCACGATCTATCGCTCTGCCGCCTGGGCTCTGCTTTCCACGATCGCTTGGGGGGAACTTTGGGCGCAACCGGCCTGCCGCTGCCAACCCTCCCGGAACCCGCCATCGCTGCCAAATCTTCCTCAGAGAAACGAGTCAAAATAGCCGTAGTTGGCGCTCATTTGAGCGGTGAGCCGCTGAATTATCAACTAATCGAGGGGGGAGGCATTTTGGTTCGCGCCTGCCGTACCATCCCGATTTACAAGCTGTACGCTTTGACGGGTACTGCTCTGGGCAAGCCGGGATTGGTGCGTCAGATAGAGGGCGGTAGTGCGATCGAGGTGGAAGTTTGGGAGTTGTCGATCGCAGCTTTCGGCGGATTTGTCTCTAAAATTCCCCCGCCTTTGGGAATTGGTACGCTGGTGTTGGAGGACGGCTCCACGGTGCAGGGCTTTTTGTGCGAACCTTATGCTGTGGTGGATGCGATCGATATTTCTGATCTGGGCGGTTGGCGAGCTTATAACTTCCGGTTTTAGGCTAAGTTAGAATGGCAAATTTCTACCCATCTTCAGAATCATGCCATCAGCAGTGCCAATTCGACCAATTCCCGTCACAACCCCAACCCCCGCCGGCGGCGGTACCAGTCCCTCCGGGGCACCTGGCGGCACTCGCGGCACCAGCGGCCCCGACTCCCTCAGAGGTACTGCGGGCGCTAACTTGATATTTGGTTTGGGTGGCCCTGACAGCATTTTGGGCTTAGGCGCAGACGATTCGCTCTACGGTGGCGACGGTGATGACTCACTGCTGGGCGACGTTGGCAATGATTTGCTGTTCGGCGGTGCCGGCCGCGACAGCGTTTTGGGCGGCGCCGGCGGCGATACTTTCTACGGCGGCAAAGGTTCTGACTCAATGCTGGGCGACGAGGGTAATGATTTGCTGTTTGGCAACCAAGACACCGATACTTTGTTGGGAGGCGCGGGCGATGACTCGCTTTTTGGGGGGGCCGGCGATGACTCGCTGTTTGGTGGCATCGGCAATGACTGTTTATCCGGCGATCGCGGCCAAGATACTTTAACTGGCGGCGCCGGAAACGATACTTTTGCGATCGGGCGTTTGGCAGATGGTGATGTGATTACAGACTTTACTGATGGTATCGATCAGATTCGCTTGGCAGCCGGCCTTACCTTTGGCGAGCTCACCATTTCCGCTGGGGTCGGAACTTCACCGAGTACAATTATTCAGCTTACAAGCACCAAGGAAACTCTCGCTACTTTATTCGGAGTTGCCCGCGCTTCTATCACTCAGGCAGACTTTATTCTTTAATTGGTAATGGGGAATGGGGAATTGGGAATTGATAATTGCCCTTGCGGGTACTTTGTAGTTTTAAGTTTTTAATGTTGAACTTTTTAACTCAAAACCGCTGGCGCGTTGCGAGTAACGTTAGCTTTCGCGTTGCGAAGGAAATCAATCTCCAAACTTTTCATCTTCCTGCTTCCCTCGGACTTCTTCCTTCTTCCTTTTATCAGCTAAATTACATAAATAGCCCGTTGCATTCTTCCTTCTTCCTCCTTCCCTCTTCCTTCTTCCTTCTTCCGACTTCCGACTTCCCTCGGACTGACCTCCGTTACATCCGTTATATCCGTTACATCCGTTACAAAATCCGTTGCCGAACTTCCTAATGACTATTGACGGTTTTCTCAATCTCAACAAACCTGCCGGCATGACATCTCACGACTGCGTGGGGCGAGTGCGCCGGCTATTGAAACTCAAGCGAGTCGGACACGGAGGAACCCTCGATCCTGCTGTGACTGGCGTTTTACCGATCGCCCTGGGCAAAGCAACCAGACTGCTGCAATATCTCCAACACAATAAAGCTTACCGAGGTACGATTCGGTTTGGCTTAACTACTGCTACTGACGATTTAGAAGGAGAAATTATCGATTCTCGACCGGCGCCAGAGTTGAGTTTGGAAAAAGTGCAAGCTGCACTGCCAAAATTTATAGGAAAAATTGAGCAATTCCCGCCGAGTTTTAGTGCGGTTCAGGTGGGAGGAAAACGCCTTTATGAGTTAGCTAGAAAAGGCGAAACTGTGGAAGTTGCTGCTAGGAAGGTCGAGGTTTTTCGGCTGGAAATCTTGGATTGGCGGCCGGGGAATTTTCCTGAATTGGATTTGTCGATCGCCTGCGGGGCCGGTACTTACATTCGGGCGATCGCGCGGGATTTGGGCGCTATGCTGAATGCAGGCGGTACTTTGGCTTGTTTGACTCGCACCGAAAGTAGCGGTTTTTTGATCGAGGAAAGTCTCAGTTTTGAAGAATTGGAACTGCAATTGCAGGAGAATAAATTCTGCCCGATTTTGCCATCGGCGGTTTTGGGACATTTAGGGGCGATCGTCCTTTCCCCTGAATATACCAAACGCTGGTTTCAAGGACAGCGCCTCCCAATTCCCGAAACGCCGATCGGGCCAGAGGAGGAAAATAGCCACCATCCCCCCCACAACCCAATACCCGAACCTCCCTATCCCTTGCAGGTTTACGATCGAGACGGTAATTTTTTAGGTATCGGTCAAGTAGCCAACTCAGAGACAAGCACCATATTATCTCCTCAAATTGTGCTTTAAGTATCTAAAATAAAAATGAAAAAAGGTATGGGACAAGATTGGCCTATTAATCTAATCAATCACTGAGGTAAAAATTGTGAAAAAATTGCTAATCGGATTAATCCGAGGCTACAAAATGGGGATTTCTCCTTACCTGCCTAACGCCTGTAGATTTCACCCAACTTGCTCGCAATACGCGATCCAAGCAATAGAAAGATTTGGGCCTGCACGCGGCAGCTCAATGGCTGTTAAGCGAATTTTACGCTGTCATCCTTTTCATCCAGGGGGTTACGATCCAGTACCTCCTAAAGATAGCGAGGGCAATTAGTTATTAGTCACAAACAGTAGTTTAGTTATTAGTTAATAGTGCAAATAGGCGTTGCATCCTCATGGCTAAAACTACCGAGGGGAATCACTCCCTAAGAGGGTTAAATTCTCACAATTAGTGGTATTTCTTAACCCAACTTCAGTAATATTACTGTTATCTTTCAAAACTCAGCAGCTATATAATGGTACAAACAGAGTACAGGGGATGCGAGTTGATATGTCTGCTACCGCAATCGGATACAAAATGTTGTCCCATACTCTGGCTGTACTCAGCCAGAAACAAGCAACGGGGAAACTCCTGTTAGAGCAAGGGGAGCAACAATGGCAACTTTACTTTTTCCAGGGTTGTTTGGTGTATGCTACGGGAGGATCGCACAGATCGAGGCGCTGGTACAGGGCGATCGGGCAACACTGTCGAAACTTTCAAGTGGATCTCAGAAACCTCGATGCTGGAGAACTATGGGAATATCAACTGCTTCAGCGAGGGATAGCAGCCAGCGAAATGAGTCTGGAACAAGCTAAGGCGATCGTCCACACTAGCCTTTCCGAAGTGTTATTTGCTCTGATCGGTCAATCGGGTTTGCGCCGGGAGTGGCGTCCGTCCCAGAAATATTTTTCTACAATTACCTCTTCTTTGCTGCTGTCTTTAACAGAAGTAGAGAAAGTTCTGTGTTGTACAGAAGAAATTTGGCAGAAGTGGAAAGCAATGGGTTTGTGGCTGGTAGATCCAGAACAAGCACCACTTTTAAAAGCATCTGCCCAGTTGCAGCAAAATCGATTTAGTTCTAATTCTTTGATCGCTTTGGGTAACGTATTCAACGGCGAGAATACTCTTTGGGATATTGCATTTAAGAAAAAGCAGTGCGTGACAGTGGCAACTCGCGCTTTAGTCAATTACATCAAGCAGGGTTTAGTAAATTTCCGAACAGTACCAGACTTGCCGTCGCCTATAGAACAGTGGCGCCTTGCCGCAGCGATGGCCGGGCCGGGTCGCCCTTTGATTGCTTGTATCGATGACAGTCCGACAGTATGCGAATTTTTAGAGCAAATTTTGTTGCCGGAAGGGTATCGAGTCCTAAAAATTCAAGACCCGATGCAGGGAGTTGGCCTCCTGGCCAAACAAAAGCCTGCGTTAATTTTTATGGACGTGGTGATGCCGAAGACAAGTGGCTTTGCTTTGTGCAATTTTTTGCGAAAAGCACCTGCTTTTCGGGAAACTCCGATCGTGTTTTTGACCAGTCAAGACAGTATAATTGACCGAACGCGAGCGAAATTGACAGGTGCTTCCGATTTTTTGAGCAAGCCAGCCAATCCCGAACAGGTTTTGCAAATAGTTGACAAGTATTTGAAGGTAAAAGGCGATCGCCACCCTTTAGCAATTCGCCCCCATGATTTACTGAATTCACAACAACTTACCTTGGCAAATTCTTGACCACAAATTAATGAACACAAGAAGCCCTTACTGGGTGCGTCAGTTCTTGACGCACCCTACGCTCGTTGTAAAATAAAGACGCAATCGAATTTAAGATAATTAATTATGAGTAATGTTACGAGCGATCGCACCCCGCAGGTGAGCGTAGTAATTCCGGCTTACAACTGCGCTGCTTACGTCGGCCAAGCCGTAGATAGCGTTCTGCACCAAACCTATACTAACTGGGAAATTATTGTCGTAGACGACGGCTCCCGAGACGATACCAAGTTAGTTTTAGAGAAATATGGCGATCGAATTCGCTACATTTACCAACAAAATCAAGGAGTTTCGATTGCCCGAAATCACGGCATCGAGCTATCGCGAGGAGAATTCATCGCCTTTCTCGATGCTGACGACTACTTTTTTCCCGACAAATTAGCAGCACAAATGGCTGTATTTGCAGCGCGACCAAATCTAGGAATCGTCCACAGCGGTTGGCGTCTAGTTAATAGTATAGGCGAACCGTTAAAAGATGTCAAACCCTGGCAAAATGTCCCTAAATTAGACTTAGAAATGTGGCTGCGGTGGAAACCAGTATTACCCAGCGCGATGGTATTTCGCCGTCAGTGGTTAGAGCGCGCCGGCGGATTTGATCCTCGATTTCCCCCAGCGGAAGATACAGATTTAGTGCTGCGTTTAGCCTTAATGGGATGCGAAGCAGAGTGGTTGCAGCAAGTAACTGTTTGCTACCGCCAGCACGAACAAAGCGCCATGTACAAAGGTTTACCGCAGGCTAAATCCCTCGCCGCAGTCATGGACAATTTTTTTGCCCGCCCCGAATTGCCCGATAAAATACGTTTGTTGGAAAAGCAAATTAAGTACAGTACCTTAGTGTGGATTGCTTGGTATTTGTACCGCACCGGTCATTCTGTTGAGATGGTAGAGTTTTTGCAGCGTTCTTGGAATTATACGCCTTATTTGCCTGTGGAAACAGTAATTAATTGGGCGGAAGCTTTCGCCGAGTTTTCGCAGGATGCGGGAAATGAATTCGATGCAGATTTATTAGCTCGATCTCCCGAGTGGCAGCAGTTAATGCAGTGGATGATTCTCGGTACGCCAGCTTGATTGTGTTGATAGTTGATCGAGCTTGTATGTCATTTCTGCGTGATTCGTGATAGTATAATTTGCGCGCGTCAAGGCGGATTTTACCAACCATCTATAGCGCTTCTCACGGAGGTGAGATACACCTAATTGTACTCATCAAGGGTATATTATGTGGTGCTAATCGGTAGGGTGCGGAGCTCTTAGATGTTCGATGACACTTGCAGATTGTTTCGGGCGACGCACGTTACAATACTGGTTTTCTAGGAACTTAGGTATATAAGACTTACGCAACTGGTATATTCAACAAAGGTATGTAGTTGCGCTTCAGCGCTCTTAAGCTGTTACGACATTTAAGTTGTCTGTCAAAAACAAAGGTATGTAGTTGCGCTTCAGCGCTCTTAAGCTGTTACGACATTTAAATTGTCTGTCAAAAACAAAGGTATGTAGTTGCGCTTCAGCGCTCTTAAGCTGTTACGACATTTAAATTGTCTGTCAAA